>JBDTXZ010000084.1:0-8932 GCA_040005935.1 bacterium
ATCGCGGCGCTGTGAGCCGGTCACGCGCGACGTATCGCGGATCCCGACACGAGCGGTCGCTCGTGCGGGATGACAATGACGCGTTGCGGTCACCGGTTGAACTCACGCTCCTTCGCTCCGTCAGGACGCCTCAGGCCGCCTGTTTCACCAGCGGCGCGACCTGCTCGGCACGGCGCCACGACAATGCCCAGTCGATGTTGGTAGTCGTCAGCACTCGAAGTAGCGCGAGCAACACCATTGCTACGCTGCCGAGTACTACGAACCCTATCTGAAACGAGCCCGTCGTCTGCTTGATCTGTCCGAGCAGCGTTGGCAGAAAGAAGCCGCCAAGACCTCCAATTGCTCCGATGAACCCGGTTGCCACACCGATCTCGCGCCGAAAGCATTGCGGAACAAGCTGGAACACGGCGCCATTCCCAAGTCCCAGGCACGCCATGCCAAGGACAAGGATCGCCATCATCGGTTGCAGTGCGAACAACATCGATGCGGAGAAGTACGCGCCACTGATACCGACGAGCAAGTACGAGAGAAGGCGCACACCACCCAGGCGGTCCGCGATATATCCACCGAGTGGACGGAACGCACTGCCCGCCACAGCCGCGAGCGCGGTGAGGTACCCGGCGGTCACGGGTGTGACCTTGTATTGATCACGAAGAAACACGGGAAGAAAACTCGCCAGCCCAACGAACCCGCCGAACGTGACACTGTACAACAGGCAGAACCACCACAGCTCCGGTCGGCGAAGCACCGCCAGGTAGCTTGCCGTCGAGCTGCCGGCGCCGCGCGCCGGACTGTCCTTGGCCAGTAGCGTAAAGACGATCAAGACGATCGAGAGCGGGATCATCATCAGCGCGAGCACGTTGTGCCATCCGACGTACGCGGCAATGCGCGGCGCCAGGAGATTCGCCACCACCGTGCCACTGTTTCCGGCGGCGGCGATGCCCATCACCAGTCCCTGGCGCTCCGGCGGATACCAGCGACTCGCGAGCGGTAGCACGACGGCAAACGACCCGCCTGCGACACCCAGCATCAGGCCAATCGCGATAAGGACGGATAGCGACGTGCCCGCCTGCCAGCCAATCGTGAGGGGTACAAACAGCAACGCGAGCATCCAGATGCCGACCCGCCGTCCACCGAAATGATCGCTCAGCAGTCCAAGTGGAATCCGCACGAGGGAGCCACTCAACAGCGGAGTGGCAACCATCAAACCCTTCTGCGCCGCATTGAGCCCAAGCCCTTCGCCGATGGAAACACCGAGCGCGCCGAGGAGCACCCAGATCATGAAACACAGGTCGAAATGGAGAAACGCGGCGATCAGCGTAGGCTGGTGTCCATGCGTTGGCACATCAGCTCGCGGATGCGCGTGCGAGGTTCGTGTCATGTCGCGCTGGCTCCAGGAGTGTGTTGTGGTGCGCTAAGACGCGCGCCGAGGGCAGCGCCGAGTGCCGTGATGAGCGGCCGCATGCGCGGTGGCAACGCGACGACATGAGGAACGACGCCGAATTCCTCGAGGACAGCCGAACAGCTTGGGCCGATCGATCCAACGACGGTGCGATGGCTGAGTGCGTAGCGCAGTGGCTCGTGCAGATTCAACCGGTCCGCGACGGCGAACAGATGCCGGACTTGCACCTGCGTCGTGAACGCCACTGCGTCGATGCGATCGTCCAACAGGCTATGCACGAGCTGCTCGAGTGGCACGACGTCCGCCGGTAATTGCCACTCGTACGCATGAATCTCCTGAACCTCTGCACCACGTAGCGCCAGCGCGTTCACCAGCGGCGTATTCCGTCCGCCGTCACAGACGACGACCACGCGTTGTCCGTGAATTGGCACGGTGGCGAGTGCGGCAAGCAACTCGTCGGTGGTGTGCGGTGACTGCACACCCACGCGCACACGAACGGCGTGACGCCGAAGCACCGCGGAAGGTTTGGGCCCTCGACAAACCGTCGTCACGACGGATAACGCACTGACAAGGCTCGCGAGAGACCCAATCTCGTTGGCCTGCGTAAACAGCGACGTGAGCCCGGCGCCGGTGAGGCAAATAACGATCGCGATCCGGCTGTCGCGTATATCGTCGATGAGCGCGGGAATCAATCCAGTAGCATCCACGCGCGCCTCGTACACGGCAGGCGCACACACAGGCTCTCCACCCTCGCGCCGCACGAGCTCGGCCATTTCACTCGCGAGCCTCGCTTCGAGCAGCGCAACCCTGGCGCCTTCGAGCAAGGTCACGATTCTGCGCTCCAACTCGCGCTACGATCGCCGTCGATGAAGAGCTCGACGCGCTGGTCGCTCGTGAGCGCAGTGCGGTAGGTGCCGAGCGCTGCGCAATCATGCCCAATCGGCTGACCCGTACCGAGCTCGAACTTGAAGCCGTGCAAGGGACATATCACCCTGCCGTCTCCAACAAGTCCGTCAGCCAATCGTCCATCGCGATGCGAGCACACGCCGTCGGTGGCAAACACGCCACTGCGCGTCCTGAACACCGCCACTTCGCGGTCGCCAACGCGAAACGTTCGCCCTTCGCCAAGCGGAATGCGATCGAGCGGGCCGAGATCAAAGCAGGTCGCTTGCGTCGACGACATTGTCTGGCCGCTCATGTTGCGCCCTCCCACGCTGCGGAACGCGCTCCCACGGGCTCCAGCACACTCACGAACTGCGCGGGATGCACCGGAACGACGGCTTCCGTCCATGGATCGACATACGCGTCCGTTGCTTCCGTTACGCGAGCATCCAACGCCGCGCAGATTCCGTCAGCGTCGTCAATGAGCAACGCGCGCAACCGCTCGATCCCGATTCGCTCCACGAATCCGAACGTGCGCTCCAGATACTTTGCGTGCTCGCGATAGTACTGGATGAACCGGCCCATGTAGCGCAACACTTCGTCATGCGAGTGCACCACGCAGAGGATGTCACCCTTACGGACGCGCGTGCCGGCGGCGCCACCGATGTATACCTCCCAACGACCGCCTTCGATCGCGACCGCGCCGAGATCCTTCGTCGTTGCCTCGGAACAGTTCCGCGGACATCCGGCTGTGGCGAGCTTGATCTTGTGCGGCGTCTCGATTCCCTGAAAGCGTCGCTCGATCTGGATGCCGAGCGTGGTGCTGTCACCCACGCCGTAGCGGCAGAATTCGGTGCCGATGCACGTCTTGCAGGTGCGGAACGATTTCGCATACGCATGTCCGGACGGCATGCCGAGATCGCGCCATATGTCTGGTAACTTTTCCTTCGCCACGCCCACGAGGTCGATGCGCTGGCCTCCGGTGATCTTCACCATCGGGACGTCATATCGTTCGGCGACGTCGGCGATCCGGCGCAATTGTGCCGCGCTCGTTACGCCGCCATAGATGCGAGGAATGACGCTGAAGGTGCCATCCTTCTGCACGTTGGCGTGCACACGATCGTTGATGAAGCGCGCGTCGCGCTCGTCGTCATAGTCCTTGCCCCAGATCGTG
This sequence comes from bacterium, assembly GCA_040005935.1. Lineage (GTDB taxonomy): Bacteria > Gemmatimonadota > Gemmatimonadetes > Gemmatimonadales > Gemmatimonadaceae > AG11. Next base: position 3,459 of record JBDTXZ010000084.1, read on the forward strand.
CGCAGCAACGACGCAAGGCCCGCCTTGCTGGACGGATCTTCGCGTCCATCCGCCAACTCGGCGAACACCGCCGACACGCTGCGCAGGCCTCGCTCGAGCACAGCGCTGACAAGCTGCGCCTTTGTAAGAGCCACCCCGGCTACGTAGTAGTGCACCGACGGATCTTCACGCAGCGAATCACCAGCGACAAGCTCGAGGACAGCCTGTACTTCCGGTTTACAGGCGCCACATCCGGTTCCCGCGCGCGTCGCTTCGCACGCCGCCTTGAGTGTGCAATGGCCAGCCTGCACCGCGGCGACGAGCGCGCCCTTTGACACACCATTGCAATTACAGATCTGCGCCGAATCTGGCAGATCGGCCACTCCCGTCGTGACTTCGGCAGCCGCGAGCTGAAACAGCAACTCGGCGCGGTTATCCGGCAGTGCCGACCCACGATCGAACGATTGCAACAGCATCGGTGCGGCCGCAGCGTCGCCCAGCAGGATTGCTCCGGTCAAACGCCCTTCGCGGACGATGAGCTTCTTGTAGACGCCGCGCGCCGGCTCGCTGTACGTGACGACTTCATCGGTGAGTTGCGACGGCTCGCGATCGCCCATGACGGCCAGGTCGACACCCATCACCTTGAGTTTTGTCGACACGCGCGAACCTGTGTACGATGCCTGCGGCGCGCGACCTGACAGACGATCGGCGAGGGCGCGCGCCTGCTCCCACAGCGGAGCAACGAGACCGTACAGCTGCCCGCGGTGCTGTGCACACTCTCCGATGGCATAGACATCAGCATCGTTGAGGCAACGCATCTCGTCATTCACCGCGATGCCGCGCTCGACGGTCAGTCCACAGGCCATTGCGAGCGACACGTTCGGCCGGATGCCGGCCGAGACAACTGTCATGTCGCACGCGAGCGTGCTGCCGTCGGCGAAGCAGAGTCCCTCAACGCGGTCCTCGCCGACGACTTCCTTGGTGAGCTTCTCAAGATGAACGTGCACGCCCATCCCTTCGAGCGTGCTCTTGAGCAATGCGCCGGCAGCTGGGTCGAGCTGCATTTCCATCAAGTGCGACGCGAGATGCACAACGTGTACATCGAGCCCCCGTTCGAGCAGGCCGCGCGCTGCTTCCAGTCCCAACAATCCGCCACCGATGACGGCAGCAGTGCGCGCCTTCGGCACGTACGACAGAATCCGCTCGCAGTCGTCGAGCGTGCGGAAGGCAAATAATCCCTCCTTCATCTCCGCGCCGCGGCCGTGCGCATTCAGGCCCTTGATTGGCGGAACGAACGCCGAGCTCCCGGTGGCAAAGACGAGCACATCGTAGCGCTCGAACACATGCTCGTCGCCGCGAACGAGCTTTGCATGGCGATCGACTGCGGTCACGCGAACGCCTGCATGCAGCGTGATGCCGTTGTCTGCGTACCACGCGAGCGGATTGATGAAGGTGTCCTGCGTCGCGTGCGTGCCCGCGAGAATCCCGGAGAGCAGGATGCGATTGTAGTTGCCGTGCGGCTCGTCGCCGAACATGACGATCTCGTAGCGCTCCGCCGCGCCGCGCGCGAGCATCTCCTCGACGAAGCGAGCGCCAACCATGCCGTTACCGATCACGACCAGGCGCTGCTTGAGCGCGTGCGGAACTTCGGGCGAGATGATCATGAATCGTGTCTCACGTGTTCGGGATGCGACTCGAGACGAACGGCGCACACCTTGAACTCAGGCATGCGGCTCGTGGGATCGAGCGCGGGGTTGGTCAATCGGTTGATCGAGCTCGTGCCGCCCCAATGGAACGGCACGAACACCGTGTCTTCGCGGATGTCACGCGTAAGGCGCGCGCGCGCGATCGCTCGGCCACGACGCGTGACGAGCGCGAGCAATGCGCCGTCGGCAATGCCGGCCTGCTTCGCCGCGGCCGGATTGATTTCGGCGAAGGGCTCGGCGGCCATTGTCGCCAGGCGGCTGACGCGGCGCGTCTGCGTGCCCGACTGGTATTGCGCCAACACACGGCCTGTCGTGAGGTAGAGCGGATACTCGGCGTCGGGCACCTCTGCGGGCGGTAGATGGCGCACCGGATGAAATCGCGCGCGACCGCTCGGCGTCGCGAAGCGCTCGGCGAATAAGTGCGGCGTGCCAGGATGATCGGGTGAAGGACAGGGCCAGAAGATGCCGCGATTGGCCTCGATCTTTTGCCAACTCATCCCGGAGTAGTCGGCGACGCCACCTTCGCTGGCGCGACACAGTTCGTCGAACACCTCGGCGGCGTTCGAATACCGGAAGTACTCGCCCTTGCCCAGCCGCTCGGCCACCGCGGCGATGATGTCGAGATCACTTCGCACTTCGCTCGGCGCATCCGCCACGCGACGGCGCAGGATGACGCGGCCTTCGAGATTGGTCATCGTGCCTTCTTCTTCTGCCCACTGCGCACTTGGCAGTACGACGTGCGCATGCTGCGCCGTTTCGGACAGAAAGAAGTCCGCGACGACAAGGAGATCGAGTGCGCGAAAACGTTTCTCGATGTGCACGGCGTTCGGCGCCGACACGACTGGATTGGAGCCCACGAGAATGAGCGCGCGGACGCCGTTCTCACACCCCATGGTGTCGAGCAGTTCGTATGCAGAGGAGCCTGCGAGTGGAATGTCGTCGGCGTTGATGCCCCACACCGAAGCGACGTGCGCTCTCGCAGCCGGATCATCGATGCGACGATAGCCAGGAAGTTGGTCGGCTTTCTGTCCGTGCTCGCGTCCACCTTGGCCGTTGCCCTGGCCCGTGATGGTGCCAAAGCCGGTGAACGGCTGGCCATGCTTGCCGAGTGCGAGCGCGAGATTGATGTACGCCAGCGTATTGGCAACACCTTGCGACTGTTGCTCGCCACCGCGCGCGGTGAGCACCATGGGACGCTTCGCCTGCCCGAGCATGAGTGCGGCCTGCACCAGTTGATCTTCTGGAATGCCGGTGATCTTCTCCGTGCGCTCTGGCCAATACGTCGCCGCGATGCCGCGGACCTCGTCGAACCCTTCGGTGCGCTCCGCGAGGAAGTCACGGTCGACGCAGCCCGCGCGAAGGAGCAGGTGTAGCAAGCCTCCCGCAAGCGCCGCGTCGGTGCCGGGTGTGAGCCGAAGGTGGAGCGCCGCGGTTTGCGCGGTGAGTGTCCGCCGTGGGTCGACGACAATGAGCGAGCCACCATTTGCGCGCTGCGCCTGGAAGTATTGCATCAGCGGCGGCATCGTCTCGCTCGGGTTGGCTCCGACGAGAAGGATGGCGTCCGCGCGCGCGATGTCTTCGACGGGAAAGGGAAGTCCGCGATCGATACCGAACGCGCGAACTCCTGCCGCCGCCGCGCTCGACATGCAGAAGCGACCGTTGTAGTCGATGTTGCGCGTGCGCAATGCGACGCGAGCGAACTTGCCGAGGAGGTACGCCTTCTCGTTGGTGAGTGATCCGCCGCCAAAGACGCCGACGGCGTCGACACCATACTTCGCCTGCGCCGCCTGAATGCCGGTCGCTATGTAGTCGAGCGCGTCATCCCAGGTCGCGGGCATGAGGACGCCACGCGCATTGCGCACGAGCGGCGTCTGCAACCGGCCGGGGTGCGCGAGCGTTTCTGCGGCCAACCATCCCTTGATGCAGAGCGCACCCTTGTTGACGGGAAAGTCGTGATCGCCAACGACACTCATGCTGTCGTCGGTGACCGTCATACGCATTCCACATTGGAGGGCGCAGTACGGGCAGTGTGTTGCTATACCGATCGAAGTGCGCGTCGAAGTCGCCACGAAGTCTCACTGGAATGCCAACGTGCTCCAGTGTGACCATAGGTCGCTCGGCATTATGTGTCAACGTAATAGTGCACAACGTGCACAGTTACAGGGGCAATAGTGTCATTTGTCGGCAAATAGTGCAAAATCGCCACGCAAAATATGCTAAATCAGCACATTTGGCGTACTATCAACATTCCAGATGCGGTTGCGCTTCGCAAACGACAATGGCCACGAAGATCCGGCGGCTTGTCATCCTGAGCGAGCGAAGCGAGTCGAAGGATCTGTACCTGCACCGTGCCATTGGGCTCGGCGGCAGGCCGGACTGATGAGCACTACACAACCTCATCCCGACAAGGTCAAAGGCGAACGATCCCGGTGTAGGTCTCCGGCCGACGATCCCTGAAGAACTGCCATGTGTTGCGCACTTCGCGAATCTTGTCGAGATCGAGATCCGCGATAAGAAGCTCGTCCTTGTCGCGCGATGCAACCGCCAGCATCTGTCCACGCGGATCGCAAAAGTAGCTCTGGCCGTAGAATTCCCCGATATTCCACGGCGCCTCGGTGCCCACGCGATTGATCGCACCAACGAAATACCCGTTCGCCACGGCGTGCGCCGGCTGCTCGAGTTTCCACAGATATTCTGATAGGCCCGCGACGGTCGCCGACGGATTGAACACGATTTCCGCGCCGTTCAGTCCAAGCTCGCGCGCGCCTTCAGGAAAATGGCGATCGTAACAGATGTAGACGCCGACCTTCGCGTAGCGAGTCTGGAACACCGGATAGCCGAGGTTTCCCGGCTTGAAGTAGTACTTCTCCCAGAATCCTGGCGCGACCTGCGGAATGTGGTTCTTTCGATACTTGCCGAGGTACGTGCCGTCTGCGTCAATGACCGCGGCGGTGTTGTAGTACACGCCGGTCGACTCCACTTCGTACAGCGGCACGATGATCACCATCTCGTACTTCTTCGCCGTCTCCTGCATGAGTCGCGTGGTGGGACCATCAGGGATGTACTCCGTTGCCTCATACCAACGCGGTGTCTGCTCGGCGCAGAAATACGGGCCGGTGAAGATCTCCTGCATGCAGAGGATCTGAACACCCGCCGCACCCGCCTTGTCGATGAGCGTCATGTGCTTGGCGATGTTCGCCTCGCGAATCTTCTCGATGCTCTCGCTGGTGTCGATGGCGTTCGAGGCCTGAATAAGGCCGCACTTTACGATCTGGGACATCGTGGTTCAGTTGAGGTGAGCTGGGTCCGCTACGGTTTAGATAGGGATTGTCATCCCGCAGCAGCGAAGCGAATGTCGGGATCTGCTATCCTTGGCCAGAGGCGTTCGTCGCGCGCGTGGAGAGAAGATCCCGACGCTCGCTCGCTGCGCTCGCGCTTGCGGGATGACATCCGTTCGCACCCTCACCGAGCGGCATCGGAGCTAGCTCGCGGCGGAAGCGGAGAGCTCGCGGGCGATGTGCGGTCCGCGGCGCAGCTCGAGGGCGTAGTAGGTGCCCCCGGAAACAAGGACCCCGACGAACCACGCGTACGAATACAGCGGCTTGAGGAACGGGACGATGAGCCCGCCCCACGCGAGGGCACACCCCGCCACCGTTGCGGCAACCGCATTCCAGTTCCAGCCGTTCCGATAACGGTAGATGCCGTCAGGCAGGTAAAGGTCTTCGAGCACAAGGTGCTTCCGCTTCACCAACCAGTAGTCGGCGATCAGCACGCCCGCGATGGAGCCGA
>JBDTXZ010000085.1:0-8930 GCA_040005935.1 bacterium
GCAAACGGGAGCCACGCGCTTCGCGATCGACTTCGTGCATGGCTACGACATTCGCGTGGACGCTGCACCGCTTTCCTTCTTCGACGACGTCGTGGATGGCGTGGAGTTCGATGAACAAATCGCGGTAGATGACGCAGTGCCGTTCGAAACGAACTTCGTCTATGTGCAAGTGTCGTCGATGGGCGTGGCGATTACCGAAACCGTGGATGTTCACCTGTTTGCGCGCCTCTCGCCCGTAGCCGCGCCGCACGGCATCGCACCCGTGGCAGTACCAGCACTCGGCAACGTGAGCGACGTGTATCCGCCGACCGATCCATCAAAGCCGGTGGCCCCATGGACACGCATTGGCACGACGCCGGTGACCATCCGCAAGGTGGGGCCGGGGCAGCCTGTTGTCGCGCGCTTTACGTGGGTGCCCGACGCCACGTTCGCCGACAAGGACGTCGCGCTCCTGGCGATGTGCACGACGCCGAATGGTGACGACCCGTTGCCCACGCCAGTGATCGATGGCACGAGCTTCGACGCCTTTATCAAGAAGGAGCGGCGCGCCTCGTTGCGCATCGTGCACGTCGCGCCGCAGCCCGTCGCATCCCTCTTCATTCGCGACGGCATTGCGGACGACACGCGCGTCGGTGGCTATCCCGCCGGCGGTCGCAGTCCTGACATCATCGTCGTCCATCCCGACATCGCTGGCCCTGCCAAGGATGCGTTCAAGGACTTCTTGTCTCGCCGGCCGGCGGACACCATCACCGGTACCGGCACGAACGTCATCTACGTGCGGGTGCACAATCGGCGGCGCTTCGCGACAAACGCGAAGGTGAAAGTCTTTGCCATCGACCTCAACGACAACAACGCGCCGAACAACACCCCGGCGCTCTGGACCGAGCTGCCGGCCGGCGCCGCATTCGCTGGCGTCGTCGTTCCGCCTCTCGGCGTCGGCTACGCGCGCATCGAGTTTCCGGGCGCGACGGAACCCAATGTCGTCGGAACGAACAAGACGTACCTGCTGCTCGCGCTCGTCAAGTCCGAAGACGACAAGGACGCGCTGCCAAACAAGGATCGCGTTGACAGCGCAGACACGTTCTGGGATCTCGTGTCGCGCTTCGTGGACAGCGACAACGCAGCGGCGCGCGCCGTCCCCTTCGTACCATAGGAGAAGTCGCAGATGCTCGTACGGCCGCTGATCGGCGGATGGTCACCACCAAGTATCGAACGGATCGCTTCGTTCGAACGCCGGAGGTTGGCCGTCATCCCGGTGCCTGGCCTGTCGGGCGACTTGCACCAGGATATGGGTCGCGGTGCGCTCGCCATCGAGATTACCGGTTCGTTGGCGACGGACGAAACGCGCGATCAGTTCCTCAAGGATGTGCGCGAAAAGTTCCTCGCTGGCGACCCGGTGGACTTTGTCGCTGATATCGCGAAGGAGTCGGAGCTCGAGCGGGTGCTCATTGAAGAGCTGCGCTTTGAGGAAGCCACGAACGACGCGGACATGTTCCGCTATCGGATCGTACTGCGTGAGTACACCGAGCCACCGGAGCCGCCGGCGCCATCGCTCGATCTTGGCGCGGATCTCGGATTCGATCTCGACGCGCTCGCGTCGCTCGGGCTCGACGCACTCGATCTCCCCGCGCTACTCGGTGAGGTGCCGGAAATCGGCGAAATTCTCGAGCCGCTGAAGCCTGCCGCGAGCGCGCTCAAGGAGGCGGTGTCGAAGGCTGCGTCGGTGCTCGACCCCATCAAGCAACTCTTCGGAGACGGCTGAGATGGCGGAGACGTTCTTTCTCGCGCGCGTGGCGGCCTATTTGTCAGGGGTCGGGCTTGCGCCCGCACCGGCGCAAATCGGTGGCGCTGAGCCTTCCATAGCTGCCGAGCTTCCTGCCGTCGTGCTCTCACTCGAAAGCACCGCGCGCGTAAACCCCGGGCTCGGCGAACGCGCACAGCTTATCGTCGGCGGGATTCTGCCATTGAGTGCGGCAATTGATCTTGCGAATCCGTTCCTGCCGGAGGATCCGCTCTTCTCGTTGCTCGATGTGACGAGGACCGTGTTGATCCTGCCGCATGGCGGGCTTGTGCGCAGCGATGGCAGCGATCCCGGCGACGTGCCATTGGGACCCGCCGATATCACGGTGTCGGTCGCGAATGCGGCGCGCACTGTCGTTCCCGGTGTGCCCGCTGCTGGCGACGTCCGCGCGGATCCGCGCATCGGTACGCTGACGTTCGGCACTGCGCTGCCACTGAATGGCACTGTGGCGGTGACGTACTTCCTGGGGCAGTGGGAGCAGCGTCTCGAGCGCATTTCGGGCACGCTTCGCGTCGACGTCTGTGCAAACACGGCAGCGAACACGCTGACATTGTCCGATGCGGTCGTGGACGCACTGCTCGCGCCGGCGGCGAAGACCGGTCTAACGCGGCTCATCGCGTTGGCGCCTGCGTCGTTGGGGAGCATCGCCGTACCAGAGCCTGCGCCCGCGCTGGCGATGCGTCGCCGGTCAGCACGAATGACGTTCACCTTCGAGCGAGAAGTGAACCGGCCCGATTCGTCGGGCGGCATCATCGCACGTATCCCCATCACGTCGCAAATGGGCGATGGGGCCGTTCCACCAGGCATCGCTCCAAGCAGCACCGAGATCTTTACGGTCCCCGTGTGACGCGGATCGACGGCAGCATTCCCAACGACAGGAGACGGGTATGAGTGAGACGATCACCGAAATGATCCTCCCGGGAACGTACATCGACGTTCGGGCCGAAGGCCTCATCGGCGTCGGAGGAATTTCCACGGGCAACATTGGCGTCGTTGGGACGGCGAGCCGAGGGACGCTGAACAAGGTGTTTGTGCTTTCGAGCTATTCGGAAGCGCTCGACTTGTTCGGGCCGTACGACGGATGGCCAGTGCTCGCGGCCGACCAGGCGAACGCACTGACGCTTACGCGTACGATCGAGCAGCTCTATCGCGGTGGCGCATCGACGGTATACGCAGTGCGCGTGGGCGACTTTGCAGGCACTCCACCCACCAAGGCGTTCTCCGTGAACGACGCGGGCGGAGCCATACTCGGTTTACAAGCCAACTCACCGGGCTCGTGGGCGAACGCGATTACGGTGACGCTGCTCACTGTTCCAGCGCTCACGCTGCAAGTGACGCTTGGCACACTGAAGGAGACGCACGATGCGTCGACCGCCGGAAAGCTCGCCGCGGCGATTGCGGCGGACAGTCGTCTCCTCACCGTTACTGCGCCACCGGCCAGCGCGGCGAACGTACCCACAGCGGTCACGGCCGGTGTCGCCGTCGCGTCGAATGGCGAGGCCGCTGGTGGTGGAACGTCGGTCGCTGCTGGTCTCGATCTCCTGGCGCCAGAGACGGTGAACATCGTTGTCGTTGGAGGCGTGGGTGCGAAGGACGCGAAGGCGAACATGCTCACGCACCTCGAGTCCACGGAAAATGACGGCAAGGAGCGCATGGGACTCCTTGGCGTCACGAAGGATGGGTTTACGGACATGATCCCTGAAGACATCGTGTCGAACCCGCGCATCATCCTCGTAACACCAGGCATCAAGGCCGACGACGCGGCGCTCAGGACGCAGGTCGTTCTTCCAGCGGCATACGCGGCGGCGCTCGTCGCTGGACGTCTCTCGACGTTGGGCGTCCACATCAGCCTGACGAACAAGGACGTCGCGGCCGCCGGCCTCGCGCAAGCGTATTCGCGCGGGCAACAGAAGAACCTCCTTGGCAAGCAGATGCTCGTGCTGCGCAATGAGCTTGGCATTCGCATCCTCAAGGGAATCACGAGCGACACCGGCGCATTCAGGCAAATCTCTGTGCGCCGCACCGTGGACTACGCCAAAGCCGGCGTTCGCGTCGGGAGCAATCCATACATCGGCCGCCTGAACAACGTGCGCGTGCGCGCGGCACTCAAGGCCACGCTGGATGGATTCCTGTCACAGATGGTGCTGGACGAAATGCTCGTTGGCTACTCGCTCGACGTAAGCGCGACGCGCGCCCAGGAAATCACGGGGCAAGCGATCGTGACGATGACGCTGCAACCGACGTTCTCGATCGATTTCGTGAAGGTCATCATGAACCTGCAATAGCCGCGAGAGGCTCATTCCATGGCGACAACAGTCTATACCGGCGGCGATGGCACCATCTCCGTTGCCGTCGAGGCGGGACCCGCGGGTGATGCGGCGAAATCCGTCGCGGAGAAGTACGCGCTTACACCAATCGGGCGCGCCACCGGTGTCACGGTGCGCGTCACCAATGACACGAAGGCGTTTCACGAACTCGGACAGCGCTTCGCAACGGAACTAAGGCCGGGCAACATCAACGTCACAGGGACGATTGGCCGAGCGCATATCAATGGAGCGTTGCTCCGGTTGATGCTGGGTGCGGCAGGCGACAACCGTCCGCAGGGCGCATTCGTGGCGCCGTCGTTCAACCTCAGCTTGCACCTGCAGAACCCCAACGTGCCTGATGCAAGCGCCACGGTGACGGTGATGGGCGTGCAGGTGAGCGAATGGAATTACACGATGCCGGAAGACGACTACGTGCTGGAGAACGTGACCTTCCGCGCGCTGTGGGTAAAGACGGAAGAGCAAGGGTGACGCACTCGAACGGGGAGTAGATCATGGCAACACAACTCACGGCCGACGCGTTGCTCGCGTCGGGAACAGCGACGCATTCCGTCCGCATTCCGTATGCACTGTTACGGGGGCAGGCGTCCTCGGGCGACGCCGAGCAGGGTCCGGCGGGCGAAGTGACACTTCGGCCCTTGCTCGTGCGCGACGTGGATCGTGTCGTCCGCGCCTCGCGCGAGCAGCGCGTGCTCGCCTCGGTGCTCATGGTGCAGCAGTCGCTCGTCGCGCCAAAAATGAGCGTCGAGCAAGTGGGCGACCTGCCTGCGGGTGTGGTGCAGTTTCTCGCCGATCGCGTGAATGCGATTAGCGGGTTGTCGGTGAGTGAGGACGAGTTGGAGCAGGCGGTGCGCGCTCCGTTGGCGCGTGCCTGCTTCATTCTCGCGCGGGAATTCGGCTGGACTCCGGCAGAGTGCTCGGAGCTCACGGTTGGCCAGGTCTTGCTCTATCTGGAAATGATCGCGCGCGAAGACCGGGCGGAGGCGGCGTCCTGATGCGCGCACCACTTGCGGCGTGGCGGAAGTTGTTCGCAGTCGGCGGAGCGCCGTGGGCAAGCCACGTGGCATTGTCGCGCACGCCGCCAGCGGATCGGTTGTTCGATCCACTCAGTGGTGCCCGCGTCGTTCATGCAGCATCGCTGGATGCACTGACGAAGTCGCTCGATGTGGGCGCACTGTTCTCGCGAGTCACGGGCGTTCCTGTTGATGAGAAGTCCGAAGCATCGTACGCCGCGGAGCCGGGTGATAGCGTGCGTCGCACACGTGCTGCGCGATCGGTCGCCGGCGAGGGCGTTGGAGCGGGCGGCGAGCACGCTCGCGAACCTGTTCACGAAGCCGCTCTCGCTTCCGCGGGCGATCGAGCGCGGAGGTCGACGGCGCCGACGACATCGATGCCCCGCGCCGAAAGAGCCGCAACCATCATGCGCGAGCTGGGGAGTGCACGAGCCACGCGCGCATCCGCCAGCGTTGAGACGTATGCACCGCGCGCGGAGGCGCGTGTCGGAATGGATGTGAAAAGTGCCGAGCGCACCCGGCGAATCACCAGCAACTCATTCGCACGAAGTGAGGCCACACTCTCCGCGGGTCTGCCGAGTGACGCGCAGGCCGGCGCTAACGCGCGCGTCGTTGTGGGAACACCGGTCGCCGACATCGAACGGCTGTTGTCAACCGAGCGGCCCACGCGCCTCGCGACTGACGTGTCGCCCCGCGCAGCCAGGACCGCGTCGACAGCCGAGGATGAACGTGATCGCGTCAGGGCAAGAGCCGCCGGTGCCGGGCCCGACATCGCAAGCGTGCTCGCGCGTGCGGTGAGTCGCGCACAACGTGCCGCACCAGCCACTTCGGCGGACTTCACCACTACTCGGCGCTCACTACAGCTCGAGAGCACTGGCGGCGCGCGCGATGCAGACGCGTCACACCATGACGGATTCCCCGCAGCTGATGCGCCGGCCGCCAGCGGCTTTCGCGGACTCGCCCAGCGCACGCTCACTCACGCCCACAGCTCGGCGCACGCACCAGTCAAGCGTATCGAAGCCGAGAAGCATGTCTCGGCCGACATCATGCACGACACCCTCGACGCGCGCGTCGCCGATAGCCTTGCACGCGTGCTCGAGCGCGAAGCGCGTCGTCACGGCATCGACATCGACGAGGCACGCGCATGACACTCGTCCGCCCCTCCGCCGTGGTCACCGTCGACGGAAAGCGTTTGACGTCCGCCGAGGGGGCGGTGATGCGCGTGCGTGTCCGGCTGGGGATGGGACCGGCGCACGACTCCGCGGAGATCTTCTGCTGGCCATCATCGAAGTTGAAGGACGCCAAGGTGGGCGCAGCGACCACGATCGCCCTGGGCACGTCCGGATCCGAAGCCGATGTGTGGACCGGCGAAATCACAGGTGTGCGTCTTACACCGGACGGCGTCACGCTCGAAGGGCTCGCCAGCAGTATCGCATTGTCGCGTACGTTTACCTCGCAGGCGTTCGTCAGTGTCTCCGCCGCCGACGTGGTGAAGCAGCTAGCCCAAGCCGCAGGCGTCGACATCGACAGTGCGACGGGCGACACCGCGCTCTCGTTTTACGCCGTTGACGATCGCCGCTCGGCATGGTCGCACATAAACGATCTCGCTCGGCTCATCGGCGCCGACGTCACCGTCACGGAGGCGGGCAAACTCAAGTTCGTCGCGCCGGAAGCGGCGGCCGGCGGCGGAATTGGTGCTGGCATCGCGGGCGCGGCTGCCAGCGCTGTCTCGTCGATCCTGGGCGGCGGAGCGGCGGGGTTACGCTATGGCGCCAACGTGCTCGAGTGGCGGGCGACGTCGCGGGCGGAACCAGGAACGTCAGGCATTGCGGCCTACGGCGCGGCAAGTGAGTCTGGCAGCGACAAGTGGCATTGGCTGCGGCACGACCTCACGGCGGCAGGCAAGGGGCCGGTGCAATCGTCGGCCGCGATGCGCACGAAGGACGCCGCCACCGCCGCGGCCGACGCACTCACGGCACGTGCAAAACGCGCTACGCGTCGCACCACCGTCTCCGTCGTCGGCGACGCAACGCTGCGGCCCGGACAGACAACGCAGGTGTCCGGCATACCTGGGGACGCGGGCGGCGACCTGCGCATCCTCTCTGTCGAGCACGTGCTCGATGCGGGCGAAGGCCTGCTCACCCGTCTTACCGTGGAGCTGTCCACATGAGCACCGACCTCATGTCGACGCTGCGTGCAATCGTCCGAGACGAGATGTCACGCGTGCGGCAGCCGGAACTCGGCGTCGTTACGCAGACGCATGCGCGCGAAGACGATTCCAATGATGGCAACCATCAGGTGAGCCTGGCGCTGTGCGCGAGCGGCGTCGAGCTGCAACGCGTGCCGATCGCGGTGTCGCGCGCGGGTTGGTCGGCGCTGCCGAATGAGGGCGACTTGCTCCTCGTGAACTTCGTGGGCGGCGACCTCAATGCACCCGTCGTCGTGGGTTCACTCTACTCGGATCAAGCGCATCCGCCGGTGGCCAAGGCGCACGAGATCGTCTACCTCGCGCCCGACGACGACGACTCATCACTGCGCCGCATGCACTTCGAGCTCGCGAACGGCAACACGTTCACCATCAAGGATGAGACACTGGAAGTCGTGATGGGCGGGACGACCGTCACGCTGAACAAGGACGGCGACATCGAGATCAAGGCGGCGGGCAACATCAGCTTCAGCGCCGATGGAGACTTCTCGCTCAAGGCGTCCGGCAGCGTCAGCATCGAAGCCCAGAGCGACCTCAAACTGAAAGGCACCAGCTCGGCCACGCTCGAAGGGACGGCAACGACCACGGTGAAGGGTGGACAGATCTCGCTCGCTGGCGTCACGCAATTCAACCCCGCTTAAGAGACACGCCGATGCCAGGATCTCCAGTATCGATTGGCTGTTCGGTTCTCCTCTCACCAGGAATGGCGGGGCCGCCGGACACAGGTGTCATCGCCGTCGTCCTGCAGGCTAACGCAATGGGGGGAGGACTACCGCTGGCGACCTCGGGTTCCATCTGCCAGATGATCAACTCTGTCTCTGGCGCGCCCTATCCGCTGCCAATTGGATCGGGCGGGTCGTCGTCGGTCACCATCTCCGGGCAGCAACTTGTACGCATGGGCGACATGATTCCGTCGGGGCCAGGCATCCTCACGATACTCGGTCCGCCGGCCGCGCCGTTCGTCACCGATACGGGTGCGCCATGAGCCGCAAGACGCAATTGGAGCTTGTCACCCCGCACATGGGGCGCGACCTGCGTCTTGACTACACGTTCGGCGGTGGCTTCTTCGAGGACGCCGATCTCGCGAGCGCCACGCGTGCGGGAGCGCCGGTGACGACACGCGATCTCTCGGTCGCTGACGGCGTCAACGCGATTACGCAAGCAATTGCCAACCGCCTCAAGACCCGCAAGGGCGAGCTCGCGTCGCTCGGCCATCCCGATTACGGATCGCAGCATCACTCACTGATCGGCGAGCCCAACGTCGAGCGCACACGCGATCTCATCAAGCTGTATGTGCTCCAGGCGTTGCGACATGAACCGCGCATCGAGAAGGTGCTCAAGGCCGACGTCGCCGCTGAGCACGTGCCTCCGCGCGACTCGGTGCGGATCACGCTCTCGGTTCGCCTCATTCGCGAGCCGACGCCGCTCAACCTCGTCATCCCGTTCTCGCTGGAGACTTCGCTGTGACTTACGCGGCCGAACCCTACGCGCAGTTCGTCGACGACTTGCTCATGTCGCTTACGGGCGGCGTGTCGCGCGCGCGCTTCACGTTCCTGCCGGAGTTCGCGCCCTATCTGCTCGCGCCA
>JBDTXZ010000086.1:0-8894 GCA_040005935.1 bacterium
CTGGACGGCTGAGCCGTTACCGGTCAAATGCCCCCCATCCGCTCTCCCTCACCAACGCCGTGTGCTCCCCAAGCCTTGGGGGCAGGCGCCTGACGGTGCCCGGCACACTCGGCGGCATACCTGAGTCGGTCGACGCTGCGGTCACGGCGAGCACTTCCGGCACCGTCCGCACCACACCATTGGGTACGCCGAGCGCGTCGAGCCGCTCGCGCCACTCCGCCGCTGGCCGCTCGCGTACTCGCTCGCGAATGGCGCCGACAACCCGGTCTCGCTGCGCGAGTCGGCCGGCATTCGTTCGTAACTCGCCGTCTTCCGCCAACTCGTGGAGCTCGAGCGCGCGCGCGCAATTGATCCACTGCGCATCGCTCCCAGCCGCAATGACGATGGCGCGATCCGCTGCGTCGAACAGCTGGTAAGGCACCAGATTCGCGTGCGCATTGCCCCATCGCCGCGGTCCGTTGCCCGACACAAGGGTGTTCTGCGCGACATTCACCAACGCCGCCGCGGCACTCTCCGCCAGCGTGATGGTGATTGTTGCGCCCTCACCTGTGCTCGCACGGTGCACAAGGGCGCCGAGTATCGCGATGGCGGCGTCCTTGCCGGCCAGCACGTCGGCGAGCGCGATGCCGTGCTTCATTGGGGCGCCATTCGGCTCACCAGTTATGGACATCCAGCCACTTTCAGCCTGGACGACAAAATCGTAACCGGGCCGGTCGGGGTCCGCGGCGAAGCCGGCAATGGTGCACCAAACGATCCGGGGATGCCGTGCGCGCACCGAGCCAGCATCCAACCCCCGCCGCGCGAGCACTCCAGGACGAAAGTTCTCGACGACGACATCCGCCTCGGCGAGCAAACGGTGGATCAATTCGCGATCGGCCGGGCTGTTGAAGTCCAACGCTGCGCCGAGCTTGTTTCGGTTAATGCTTAAATAGTATGCGCTCTCACCATTTTGATTGAAGGGAGGGCCCCATCCCCTCGTCTCGTCCCCTTCGTGTGGGCGCTCGATTTTGAGGACATCGGCACCCATGTCGCCCAACATCATCGTGCATACTGGGCCTGCCAGCACTCGGCTGAGATCGAGTACTTTTACGTTATTAAGCATATGATGTTGCTATAGTGTTTCTATACAAGCGCATTGGGTTTGCTGATTTCTGACTTTACACTCGACAGGTACGGCATTTCTGGCCATTAAAGGTTCGTGCAGCTTATCACGAAACCTTGCGTAGCTGTCGAAAAATCATATACTTGCCGCGAGAATTCAGGCCCGGTGTACGGTGCGGCGAAGTTAGCGCGCCGGAGCGCGGCCTTCAATAAAACGGGGAGTAATTCCCCTGAGCGCGGAATCGGTCGGGCACATGACGGATACGGATATGGACGAGGAAAAGGCGCCTGCGCCGCCTGCGGCCCCACGTCGCGGTCCCGGACATCGTGGCGCCGACATGCGCGACACGGTTGCCGAAATGGCGGAACGCGCTCAGTTGATCAGTCAGGAGGCGGGCAGCAAGGTGTCGCACGCCATGAAAGACGTGATCAGTGCCGCCGCCGGCCTCGCGGGATTCGCCATCGAAAGCGCACGGGACCTGGTGCAGTACATGGTCAGGCGTGGTCAGATGACGCAGGAAGAGGCGGACAAGCTGATTCGCGAAGCCGAAGACGCGCACGGAAAAAAGCCGGCGAGCGAAAAAGGACGCCCCACGGCATCCAAGATCGCGGCCGACAAGGCAGCCGTCGACAAGGCGGCACGCGACGCCGCGAATGCAGCCGCAATGCTCATTGCGCCGCCGCAGCGTCCGGGTGCGTTCTCACTCCGCGCGGGTGCTCCCCCGCGTCCCGTGGTGCAGCCGCCCGTTGCGCCACCCGCTCCGCCTGCCCCAGCCCCTAAGGCACCAGCACCGGCAGCAAAGGTGGCTCCACCCGCGAAGGCGGCGGCACCTGCCAAGTCCGCACCGGCCAAGCCTGCGCCAAAGGTTGCCGCAAAGCCAGCCCACGCGCCCGCGAAACCTGTGGCGAAGCCCAGCAAGGCTCCTGCGAAGGGTTCCGCATCCAAGCCGGCGGCAAAGCACACCAAGCCGGCGAAGGCTGGCTCCAAAGCCGCGCCCACGTCGAAGCCGGCTGGCAAGAGCGCGAAAGCGCCGGCCAAAAAGAAGCGGTAACGCCGTGCGGCGTGTAGCCGCACGGTGACTCGCGCCCTCGTCGCGCGCGCGCCGACCCGACTCGATTTCGGCGGCGGTTGGACGGACGTGCCGCCCTATTGTGATCGCGAGGGCGGCGCGGTGTGCAACATCGCCATCACGCGCTACGCGACCGCCACCGTTGCCACCAGCGGACACGTCGCCTGCGCCGGTCCGTCGAGCACCGACGACAACCGCCTCATCAGCGCCGCACGTCGCCGTTCGTCTTTCCCCAACGCCGAAGCTCGGCTCGCCAATGACTTTCCAATGGGCGCTGGACTCGGTGGATCATCTGCCGCCGGCGTCGCACTTGCTGGTGCGTTCGCCGAGCTCGCTGGTTCGTCGCTGACACCACACGCGCTCGCCTCCCTCAGTCGCGAAACCGAGGTCGACGAACTCGGCATGGCGGGCGGCTATCAGGATCACTACGCAGCGGCATTCGGTGGTGCGCTCCTCCTCACCTTCGTCAATCAGCGCGTCGGCGTTGAACAGATTGCAGTCTCAGACGGTTTCCGCGCTGCGCTCGCACGGAGGAGTGTTCTCATCTACACCGGGGAATCACGAATCTCTGGAGACACGATCATTGCCGTGCGCGATGCGTATCTCCGCGGAGAGCGCCGCGTCGTCAACGCGCTCGCGCGCATGAAAACCTTGGCGGGCGAGATGGCAGCGGCCCTTCGCGCAGACAATCTCGATGCACTCGCGACGCTGGTGGGCGAACATTGGACGCATCAACGCGCATTGCATTCGGCCATTCCGACATCGCGCATCGACGCTATCATCAACGCCGCCACACAATCCGGTGCCCTCGGCGCGAAGGCGCTCGGCGCATCAGGCGGCGGATGCGTACTCGCAATTGCAGAAGACGGCCGCGAGGATGAGCTTGCGCGAAGCCTCGCGCCACTTGGTGAGCGACTGGCCTTCACTGTCGATACAAAGGGGTTCGATGTGCTCGACGTACTCGAGGGGCAGCTCGGTGTTTCGACGGGGATCGAATGACTGAAACCATCGCGCCGGGAGATGCACGCGCGCTGACACGCGCCCTGGTGCAAATCGATTCGCGCAATCCGTCGCTGTCTCCGGGCGCGCCTGGCGAGAACGCCTGCGCGATTGCCCTGCGCGACGTGCTCCACTCGTGGGGCTTTCATACCGATCTTCAGGACGCAGAAGCCGGCCGGCCGAATCTCGTCGCGCGAATTGGCAGCCCGCGAGGCGGGAGATCGCTGATGTTCAATGGCCATCTCGATGTCGTGGGTATCGAGGGGATGGTGCATCCTCCCTTCGCCGCGGAAGAGCGAGACGGTCGTATCTACGGCCGAGGGTCGGCGGACATGAAGGGTGGTATTGCGGCGATGTGCGCCGCAGCGTGGCGAACGGCACAGAGTGGCGCACGCGGAGAAATCATCGTCGCTGCGGTGGCCGACGAAGAGTACGAGAGTTTTGGCACGCGAGCATTACTTGCTCGTGGAATTCGTGCCGATGGCGCAATCATCGCCGAGCCCACGCGCTTGTGCATCATGCCTGCGCATCGCGGCTTTGCATGGATCGAAGTGACGATTTCCGGGCGCGCGGCGCATGGAAGCCGATGGGACGTCGGCGTCGACGCCATTCGTCATGCTGGATTGTTGCTCACCGAGCTCGATCGCGTGGACGCGGAGTTGTTGCCACTCGCGACGCATTCGTTGCTCGGGCGTGCGTCGCTGCATGCGTCGTTTGTTGAAGGGGGCATCGGCATGTCGACGTATCCGGACCGGTGCGTACTCAAACTCGAGCGGCGCACGATTCCTGGCGAAACGGTGGACGACGTGATCGCCGAAGTCGAGCGAGCATGCGATGCCGTCCGCTCGCGTCGGCCGACTTTTGTTGCTG
This sequence comes from bacterium, assembly GCA_040005935.1. GTDB lineage: Bacteria > Gemmatimonadota > Gemmatimonadetes > Gemmatimonadales > Gemmatimonadaceae > AG11. Next base: position 4,041 of record JBDTXZ010000086.1, read on the forward strand.
AGGTCAGGCTGTTGCTGGCGCAGCAGCCAAGCGACGTTGCGATTGACACGCCGCTGGTGCGCGAGCTCGCGCATGCATTGGAGGAACGCGGCGAATCGGTGCGGATCGAAGGAATGTCCGCCTGGACCGATGCGGCGCTCCTGAACGAGGCGGGCATTCCCACGGTCTGCTTTGGCCCGGGCGACATCGCGCTCGCCCATGCGGCCGAAGAGTACATTCCGCTCGACGAGATCGACCGGGCGACCGATGTGCTAACGTCGTTCGCGCAGCGTTGGGGGTTCTAACGTTTGTCCACGCGAGGTCGCCCCGGCGGAGCAGAGAATTGTCACCGCAACATCATTCATCCCGGATTTCGCGGTACAACGCGGATACCGCTTCATTGTGGTTTATCCGCGATGATTCATCCGCGTTTTTTCCGGGTAATCCGCGAAAAGGGAATTGCATTCAAAACAGATGCCGGCAATCGGTCACCTACGGCGACTGCCAGCTTGAAACCAGACCTTCGTGAGATGCCCCGTCGTATCAGGTTGACCCAGTTGAATTCAGCGCAATACGACGCCCTCGAACGCGCCATCACCGACGGACGCCGCTTGTCCGTGTGGCGCAACGGCACCGAGTTCGTGATCGTCGTCGACAAGCTGCGGGTGACAGCTGGCCGCGAAGCGCTCGAAGCACATCACCCAACCACCGGCGACAAGCTCACGCTCTACATCGATGAACTCGAAGCCATCGAGGTCGTGCGATGACAGTTGAGCACTCAAGCGAATTGCCACTCGTCGCCATTTACGCTGACGAATCGTGCCTCGGCAACGGCCGCGAAGGCGACAATCCCGGCGGAGCAGCCGGTGTGATCGAACACCTGAACGCCGCAACCGAGCGGCTCACTCGATGGGACTACTGGATCTCCGAACCGGCCACGACCAACAATCGCATGGCGCTCCGCAGCGCGATTGAGGCGTTTCGCGTCATCGGCCGGAAGGGCGGGCTCTTTCGCGTCCTGTTTACAAGCGACTCCCAATATCTCGTGAAGGGAATGACGGAGTGGGTACACGGATGGGCTGCACGCGGTTGGCGGCGGAGCGGCGGCGAAATCGAAAATCTCGCGCTGTGGACGGAGCTCGTCGACGTGGCGGCGCCGCATCGCGTACAATGGCAGTGGGTACGCGGTCACGCCGGCCATCCGCAGAACGAGTACGCCAACGATCTCGCGGTCGACGCGGCGAAAACGCAATCGAGCTGTATCGGCGCGCGCACCTCGGAGTTCGACGCGTGGCTCGCAGTGCAGCGGACGAAGAAGCGAGTCAAGGTAGATCCCGCGCCGTTCCCAGTCGGCAAGCCATTTGCCCCGGCGCGGGCGTTGCCTCGTACCGCGTCTCGCGCGTGACGCAGGGTTATACAGAGAAATGAACGAGAGCAGCAGCACACCGTCGGAGCACTTCTGGAGGACACCATGGATGACGTCGAACGGATGTATCGCCACCTCGTGCGCACGATTCGCGCAACCTTTCCACAGTACTTGTCGCAGCCGTTCGAAGTGGGTGAGCTCTACCAGACAATTCTTCCGTACCGACTGCACCGACGCGAGTTGGGACTCGAAACCAATCAGGACTACGAGCTCGCGCTCATGGAATTGCTCAGTGGCGCACACGGCTACCTGATTGTCGACGGCAAGATGCGCGATGACTTGAGCGCCGAGCGGACTTCTGTTAGCCCGAACACGGCGAAGATCCGCGACTTTGCCTCGACGCACGTCGCCCTGGCGCCAGAATCGCTCAATGCGCTGGACGGGGCATCACGTGCGAGCGGCGGGGGCGCCACGATTTCCCGCAGCGCGATCACGGCGGCGAGTCGCACACCCGCGGCGCAAAGACCACCAACCCCCGTCGCGACGGAGCCAAACACCATCGCCGCAACCAGCGGGTCGTCGCGGGGCGTGCCTCGCCCATTCGCGGTCGCCGATGGCGGCGAAAGCTGCTTCTACTGCAAGGGCGAGTTGCCCGTTGGACGCAAGATCAGCTTCTGCCCACACTGCGGTCAGGATCTGACATTGGTGCACTGTCCCGCATGCGGCAGCGAGCTGGAGCGCGGATGGAAGTTCTGCGTGATTTGCGGCAGAGGCGCGACCGAGGTTTGAAGGCACTGTGCTTGCCATAAGAACGCTCGCACCCTTGCCCACGCACGCCATGCAATCCAATTCCCTGTTCCCGACCGTCGCGCGATTGCTCGCGCCGCTTGGGCTTGCTCTTCTGTCTGCCTGCGCCGGCGCGACGCCGAGCAGCGAGCCCGCTCCCGTCTCTGCAAGAACGCCAGGCGCGTCGCAAACGCCCCAGCCGTCTCCGCTCGTGCAGAGCACGTGGCCCGCGCGAACGCGCGAGCATCTGGACGTATGGCTCCACAGTTATGCGCTGATATCGCAGGACACGACGCTCGTACCGTATTTCCGTCGCGGATATCGCGACCGGATCACGTCCATACGGCGGCAGCGCGGCGTGACGACACTGATGGAGACCAATCGCGACAGGTTGCTTGCTCGAATTGCGATTCAACCGTCGCTCGCCACGAATGGCCAGTTCCTTCCGCTCTACTTCTCCTCGTGGGAGCAGATGCGGCAGATAATCGATCAGTTTGTGCGCAACAATGGCAATCCGGGCACGAACGATCCAGCGATCGCGAGCTACTTCGCCGTGCTCGCGGCGTCGTTCCAGTCGGCGCCGGATCGTGAGTGGCTACGGCTGTTCGCGGAATCCGTGGACGATGAAAGCCGCAAATTCTATCACGACTATTGGACGGCAGAAAATCGCTCGCATACTGCCGTGCGGTCGCACGTTGACTCACTGTGGCAATTGCAGTGGCGCCCCGCGCTCCAGCGCTTCCTCAACAACACGCAACAGCAGAATGGCGAACTCTATCTCTCCATGCCGCTTGGCGGTGAGGGACGAACCGTGCAGCTCGGTAAGGCCAGTAACGCAGTGGCTGGCCCGATGCCGGAAACGGCCGCAGAATCCGAGAGCGTGTTGTACGTGATGGCGCACGAGATTACCGGTTCCATCGCCAGCGCGGCAATCAGGGACAATACGACACCTTCCGATCAACGAGCTGGGCTGACGTCGCGGTATGAGCAGGCCGCTGCAGTGCGCGCGGGAGCCCTGCTGCTGGAGCGCACTGTTCCCGGTGCGGTGCCTGGCTACATGCGCTATTACTTGCAGATGGCGGGACGCAACGCGCCTAACGATCCGAAGGCGGCTTTCGCATCGGCCTTCGCACTCCCCGACGCGATTAGAGACGCCATGACCCGGCAGCTAGACATTGTCCTCGGCGGGATCTAAGGCGTACCTGTCATCCCGCAGGAGTGAGCGTAGCGAGCGAGTGTCGGGATCCGCTGTGCCCGCTCGCGAAGCACGCCATAGTGCAGTGATAGTAGGTTCCGACGCTCGCTTCGCTTGTGCGGGATGACGTGTCCTTCGCTGCGCTCAGGACGACAGCAAGTTGCCGAGCCGAGCGAGATCGACATTCCCGCCGCTCAGCATGGCCACAACGTGCTCCGTCCCCTTCACCGGGATCTTCCCCGTGATGAGCGCGGCTGTTGCCGCCGCCCCCGCGCCTTCCGCAAGCAGCTTGCATCGCGATAGCAGCAACTGCATTGCCTCCACAATCTCGTCATCGCTCACGAGCACGACGTCGTCGACGTAACGCTGAACCGCGTCAAAATTCCGCTCACCTGCCATCGGCGCCGCGAGCCCATCGGCGATAGAAGTCGGCGCGTCCATGCGAAGAGCGCGTCCCGCGTCGAGGCTTTGCCTCATGACCGCAGCGCCCGTCGGTTCGACGCCAATAACGCGGATGGCCGGATTGCTCTCCTTCAGTCCAATCGCCATCCCGGAAATCAATCCGCCGCCACCAACCGGAATGACAACGACGTCCGGCACATCGGTCTGTTCGAGAATCTCGAGTGAGACTGTTCCGGTTCCCGCGATGGTCCCGTCATGATCGAATGGATGGATGAACGTGAACCCCTCCGTCTGCGCGAGATCGCGCGCCTTTTGAAACGCATCCATGCTGTTGCCGTGCAGAATTACGGTGGCACCGTACCCCTTGCTCGCGTCCACCTTGGTGCGCGACGCATTCTCCGGCATCACGACCGTGCAGCGCAACCCGGCGGCCTTCGCGCCCCACGCGAGTGCCTGCGCATGATTTCCCGCCGAGACGGTCACGACGCCGCGGGCACGCGCGTCGTCGTCAAGTTGGGTCAATCGGTTGAGGACCCCACGGACCTTGAACGAGCCCGTCTTCTGAAAGCTCTCGCACTTGAGCTCGAATCGAGCAACTCCTGCACGGTGAGCGAGGGTCGACGAGCTGGAAATCGGCGTGCGATGCAAGCGACCCGCGATGCGGGTTTGTGCGTCTCGGATGTCGGCGAGGGTGATCATGCGGCACATGCTATCGACGTCAAGCGCACATAGCAATTTTACAGCGGAGTTCGTTCGGCTATCTTTCTGTCATGCCGGACGCTCCTCGCTCGCCCGTTCCTTCCCCTTCGATCGACCGCGCGTCGGCCGACCGAATTCTCGCGCGAGCGCTCGAGCTGCAGTCGAACGGCTCTGCCGACCCCGATGGCCGACTCACCGAAGCGCAACTCGAAGCGCTCGCCAAGGAAGTCGGCCTCGATCCAGTCAATCTTCGCCAGGCCATTGCCGAAGAGCGCACGCGTGTCGACGCTCCGGCGTACGAGCACGGCATGCTCGCGAGCTTGTACGGAAGTTCCGGCGTCAGCGCGCAGCGCACGGTGCGTGGAACACCTGCGCAGGTATTGCAGGCGCTCGACGACTGGATGCAGCGCGAGGAGTCGCTCATTCC
>JBDTXZ010000087.1:0-8880 GCA_040005935.1 bacterium
CCACCTGGCACGCGCGTAAAGCGACGATGACGTGCTCAGCACGTCGATTGCGCCGTGGGATCGCCGCGGCAAGCTGCCTCATGGCGACGCCTGCTTTGGCTCAGCGGCCGCTGACGCCTCGCGTGACGCGATTCGTGACCGTCAACTCGCCCGTTGTGGCGCTGATGCACGTGCGCCTCGTCGACGGGACGGGAGCGCCAGCGCGACCAGACCAAACGATCATCCTGCGCGACAGCATGATCGACGCAGTGGGCCCATCGGCGACGACCGCGATTCCCGGCGGAGCCGTCATCGTGGATTTGTCGAATCACACCGTGATGCCCGGACAGGTCGGACTGCACGAGCACACCTATTTCTCCGGCGTGCGCCGCACGACGCAGATGAGTGTCAGCGGGCCGTACCTGTATCTCGCCTTCGGCGTCACGACGGCAATGACAGCGGGTAGCATGCTGCCGTATCAAGAGTTGAATATGAAGAAGGCAGTAGACGCGGGCGTGCTTCCCGGTCCGCGCTTTCTCGTGACCGGTCCATACCTCGACGGAGGACTGCCCCGCAACACCAATTCGCGTAACGTGTCCACGCCGGAAGAAGTGCGGCGCGTTATCGCGTACTGGGCCAGCGAGGGCGCGACGTGGTTCAAGTTCCTCGGCGACGTACGTCGCGATGTGCTTGGCGCCGCAATCGAGGAAGCGCACGCGCGCGGACTCCGGGTCACGGGTCATCTCTGCTCTGTCACATTCACCGAGGCATCCGCCCTCGGTATCGATCTCCTGCAGCACGGGTTCATCACGAACAGCGACTACGTGCCAGGAAAGAAGCCCGATGAATGTCCGGCAGACAACATGAAAATCCAGACGGACGTGGACGTCAACAGTGCGCCCGTTCAGGCGAGCATTCGCGCCATGGTGGCGGCCAAGGTCGCGTCGGTGTCCACGCTCGGCGTGTACGAGACGTTCATGCCTGAGCATCCGCTCGATCCGCGTGCGCTCGAGATGCTCGACCCGGAAACGCGCAAGGAAGTCGAAGCAAACCACGCCGATTTGGCGAAGGGCGGCTTCGTCATGTCTTCCGGTCTGTTTCAGAAAATGAAGACCTGGGATCGCGCGTTCGTGGCGGCCGGCGGGCTGCTCGGCGCCGGCTGCGATCCATGGGGCTCGGGCTTCTTGCCGGGCTTTGGCAATCTCCGGAACTACGAGCTCCTTGTCGACGCGGGCTTCACGGCCGAGCAGGCGATTCAAGTCATGACGCTCAATGGCGCGCGCATCCTTGGCGTGGACAAGCGAGTCGGTTCCGTTGCGGCGGGAAAGGTCGCCGACCTGATGGTCGTTCGTGGCAATCCCGTCGCCGCGCCTGCTGACATCTACAACGTCGTCACTGTCTTCAAGGCGGGCATTGGCTACGACTCGGAGCGACTTCGTCTGGCGGCGAAGGGACGAGCGGGTTTGTACTAGAACGGTCCTGAGCGTCGGCATTCACCCGCACGATCTGCTTCGTTCATGGGAGCAGGTCCATCGCTTTGCTCAGCACGGGAAATAGTGCTATCACAGTCGTGTTCGCCGCCCCGCTTGTCACCAATGACGTCATTGCGTCAGCGCTGTGGCAGCCTCGCGCGTTCGCAGATTGTCGATGTCCGCTCACCCGCATGAGGAACCGTCTGTGTCCAGCTTCGGTCAACTGCGTTGGTCGTCACGTGTCGCGATTGCGTTGCCAGCGCTTGCGTTGTCAGTCACGCTCGCCCGTGTCCCGGCGAATGCCCAATCCGGCGTACCGGCAAGTGCGGCGGCAAAGAAGGTGCTCTCCGTAAGCGACTATGCGCGTTGGCGTAGCATCGACGGCGCGCACATCTCGGGCGACGGCAATTGGGTGGCCTACACGCTTCGCTACACGAACGTCGCCGTCCCGGACGTCCGCCCCGTGCTGCACATCTTGCGGCTGGACACGAATCAAGACGTACAAATCCCCAACGCGACGAGCGCATCGTTCTCGTCGGACTCACGCTGGGTTGTCTATCAAATCGATTCAAGCGCGGCTGCCCGGGGTGGTCGCGGTCGCGGCGGAGTGGCTGCTGCGCCTGGCGCTGCCACTCCGACCGGAGCCCCGGCGCCGATTCCCTCAGCGCCTGCGCCCGCTGGCAGTGGCGCGCCCGGCCCCGGCGGTGACTCGAGCGCGGTTGGACCCGGTGGGACGAATGGCCGCGGGCCAAGTGCCCCACCGGCAGCGCCTCGCCGGTTCGAGCTTCGCGAGCTCGCCACCGGCAAGACGCAAGCGTGGGCTGACATGCAGAGCGCCAACTTCTCACCCACGGCGAGCCACTTGATCCTGCGCCGGCGAGCGCAAGGCGCGGCGGATGCAGGTGGTCGCAGCGCCGGAGCTGGTGGCGCGCCTGGCGTAACAGCGGCAGCGCCTCCGGCCCCGAACGCGCCACGTGGTACTGACGTCGTCCTGCACGATCTCGCGACCGGTCGCAGCCAGCTACTCGGCAGCGTCGGCGACATTGCGTTCAACAAGAAAGGCGACCTGCTCGCGTATACCGTGGACGCTGCAATCCGCGATGGCAACGGCGTCTTTCTCGTGGACGTGCACGCCGGGCGCACCGACGTGCTGGACAACGACGCACGCAACTACAATCGCCTCACGTGGAACGAGGATGGTTCGGCCATCGCCGTGCTCAAGGGCCGCGAAGCGGACAAGATGCGCGAGCGCGACAACATCCTCATCGTGTTTACTGATGTCCGGAAGGCGCGCGGTGACATGGAGTCCGCCACGACGCTCGATCCCTATCGCACGAAGGGCTTTCCACACGGATGGGTCGTGAGCGATCGCGCGCCCATCACGTGGAGCGATGACAGCAAGCGCGTATTCTTCGGCGTCATGCCACAGAAGCCAGCGCAGGACACGAGCACGAGACGCCGGAGCGCAGACTCCGTGGCCGACGTGGACGTGTGGCGCACGAGCGATGAACGCATTCAGTCCGTGCAGATGATTCGCGCCGATGCAGACAGGAACTTTACCTATCGCGAAGCGTTCGATATTGGTGCAGCGAAGTACATCACCCTCGCCGACTCCACCATGCGCGAGCTCGAGGTGGCAGAGGATGGACGGTGGGCGATTGGTCGCGACATCCGCGGCTACCTCTCGGATTACAAACGACCCGCCGCCGACATTTACCGCGTGAATACGTCCACCGGCGAACGAACGCTCATCCTCACGAGTCAGCTCACTGGACAGCACGTGTTCGGGATCTCGCCGGCCGGACGTCATTTCCTCTACTGGAAAGACAACAGGTATCAGGCGTACGACCTCGACGCCGGCACGACGAAAACCCTTGGCGCCGGCAATACACTCAGCTTCGTTGATACGCGGTTCGACCACCCAGGTCCCAAGCCGTCGTACGGCATTGCCGGCTTTACGAGCGACGGTAAGAGCGTCATCGTGCAGCACGATTACGACTTGTGGCTCTTTGCGCTCGATGGCACCACCGCGTCGCGCAACCTGACCAACGGCGCAGGCACAAGGGACGAGATTCGCTTTCGCTATATCCGTACCGAGCCCACCGACTCAACGGGAGCGCCTGTTGGTCCGCCAGGAGGCGGTCGCGGTTTACGCGGAGGCCGAGCGGACAAGGAGATCGACCTGTCCAAGGCGATCACGTTGTCCGCGTATGGCGAGTCCACGAAAAAGGCAGGTTTCTATCAACTGGCCGACGGCAAGCTGAAGAAGCTCGTCTACGATGACGCGGCGTACGGCAATCCGGTCAAGGCTGCAAAGACCGACAAGTTCCTGTTCACGCGCCAGACGTTCGTGGAGTTCCCGGACCTTCGCGTCTCCGGGCCCAATTTCGAAGACTCGAAAAAGATCACCGACGCGAATCCCCAGCAGGCGGAGTACGCGTGGGGCCATCGCATCCTGTTCAACTTCAAGAACAAGGATGGCATGACGCTCCAGGGCATGCTGGCAATCCCCGACGATTACCAGCCGGGCGAAAAGCGGCCGATGCTGGTGAACTTCTATGAGAAGAACACGCAGAATCTCAATCGTTACACGCCACCGACCTTTCTCACGGGAATGGGATCGTCTCCCATCGAAGCGGTGAGTCGGGGCTATGTCGCGATGATCCCCGACATTTATTTCCATACCGGCTCCTCGCATTCTGACATGCTCGATGCGGTGGAAGCCGCGACGAAGAAGGTGATCGACATGGGCTACGCCGACCCGAAGCACATCGGAGTGAATGGACACAGTTATGGCGGTGAGGGCGCGGCATTCATCGGAACGCGCTCGCGTCTGTTTGCGGCTGTCGCGATGGGCGCGGGCGTCACGGATCTCTTTTCCGACTTTAGCCAGAGCTGGGGTTGGTCATATCAGGTCACCGGCGGCAGCGGCGCCAACGGCAACGACTACTACCTGTATGGGCAGGGTCGTTGGGGCGTGTCGCCATGGGACAATCCCGACCTCTATCACTTCGAGTCAGCACTCACGCACGTGCGCGAGGTCACCGCGCCGTTCCTGATCATGCATGGCACCGCGGACCCAACGGTGTCGTTTAGCGAAGGCATGAATTTCTACAACGCACTGCGCTACAATGGAAAGAACGCCATTCTGCTCGCGTATCCAGGCGAAGGCCATGGACTGCGCGGTCTCGCGAACCGGAAGGATCTTACGACGCGGTACTTCCAGTATTTCGACCACTACCTGAGGGGCGCCCCTGCTCCAAAATGGATGGAGGACGGCGTGCCATTCCTCGCCAAGGACTTGCCGAAAGAACCCGCTCCGCAGCAGGCCGGCGCACTGTTGCCATAGCAGTTTGTCGTCCTGAGCCAATGCGAAGGGCCTGCACGTGCTGTTGCGCCGTTGCAGGCGCAGCTGCTTCGCTCGCCCAGGACGACTGGATTTCTAATCCCATATTCCACTATGAACACCCGACGACAGTTCCTCATCAAGGCACCCATCGGCATTCTCGGTGCGGTCGCCGCATGCCGCGGCGATCAAAAGGAAGCGCCGGCTGCGGCGCCGCCGGCGGGTGCACCCCCAACGTTTGGCACGGCGCCCGGCGCTGGACCAACGGTGTCTCCCGAAACGTTTGCCGAAGCCGAAAAGCTCACGCAAGTGACGATGTCGCCCGCCGAGCGCGAAATGGCGGCGAAGAGTTGGCGGTCGTCAATGGCGCCGATGCTCGAGCGTCGCGTAGGGCCGCGGAAGGTCGCGCTCGACGCCACGCTCGCTCCGGCCACGCGCTGGAATCCCACGCTCACCGTTGACGTCGCGAGCGTCGCACACGACAAGTTCATTCGCACGAAGGGCGATAACGTCCCGCTCCCAACGTCTGACGACGACATCGCCTTCGCGCCGGTAACGCAGCTATCGCGGTGGATCGAGCAGAAGAAACTCACCAGCGAGCGGCTCACCAACATCTATTTCGCACGGATTGCGCGCTTCGATCCGAAGCTGCGGTGCATCATCACGCTGACGAAGGACTTCGCGCTGACACAGGCGAAGAAAGCAGACGCGGAAATAGCGGCCGGCAAATATCGCGGTCCGCTACACGGTATTCCCTACGGCGTGAAGGACCTGCTCGACACCGCAGGCATCGCGACGACCTATGGCGCCGAGCCGTTTCGAAATCGTGTGCCCACAGCGGATTCGGCGGTCGTGCACCGGCTCAACGAAGCCGGCGCCATCCTCATCGCCAAATTGAGCCTCGGCGCACTCGCACTCAACGACATCTGGTTTGGCGGACAGACGATGAATCCGTGGCTGCTCGAGGAGGGTGCGTCCGGTTCGAGTGCTGGGCCGGGCGCGGCAACCGCGGCGGGATTGGTGGGCTTCTCCATCGGCAGCGAGACAGGCGGCAGCATCGTGAGCCCGGCGATGCGCTGCGGGATTACCGGATTGCGTCCCACGTTCGGCCGAGTGCCTCGGACGGGTGCGATGACGCTCTGCTGGTCGCTCGACAAGCTCGGGCCGATGACGAGAAGTGTCGAAGACGCGATGCTCGTCTTACAGGTGATCACCGGCCCGGATTCCGGTGACGTTTCGAGCGTCGCAAGTCATCTCGACTACGATGCAGGCGCTGGAGTATCGGGGATCCGAGTCGGCTACTTCCCCGCGTGGATGAAGGAGAATCCAGCGACTGATGTCGATCGTGCAGCGTTTGAGGCCGTGAAGAAGGTGGGCATGATTCCAGTGGAGGTCAGTCTTCCAGATTGGCCGTACGGATCGCTCAACCACATTCTCTTCAGCGAAGGCGCCGCCGCTTTCGAGGAGCTCACGCTCAGCGGCCAGGCCAGTCAGCTCAAGGTGCAGGTGCCGGACGCATGGCCAAACCTGTTTCGCGAAGCACGCTTTCTGTCAGCCGTAGACTTCGTGCAGGCCGATCGCTTCCGTCGCCAAGTGGCGATGGAAATGGCTCGTGTGTTCTCGCGGGTCGATGTACTGCTGGTGCCATCACTGCGCGACGAAATGCTTACCATCTCGAACTTCACCGGCCATCCCTCGCTGACATTCCGCGCTGGTTTCGTGCAGGTCGCACAGGCACGGAGTGACTGGGCGCCCGATCCAAAGAATCCGTTGCCGACGTTTTCTCCGGCGCGGCGTGTGCCGCACGGCGTCACCCTCATCGGCCGCTTGTTCGACGAAGGCACCGTCGCACGGGCGGGGCTGACGCTGGAACGAACGTTCGGCGTGGTTGGCGAACGCCCGCCTGGTTTTTGACACTGGTGGACGTCGCGAACGGAGAGGGATACTTTCGAGCGCCGCTTTCACCCGGACCGGAGTATCCCATGACCGTCTCTCGCCGTTCGTTCGTCACCTCCATCGGCGTGAGCAGCGCCGGGCTTCTCGCCTTACCGAGCGTCACGTGGCGCGGGCGAGAAAGCCTCTTTGCGCAGGGCGTGGGTCAGGCTCCAGCGAGTCGAAAGGCGGATCGCCTGTTGGCCGCGGCGCCCGGTATGGTCCGCATCGACAGCAACGAGAACCCCAATGGACCGGGCGAGCACGTATTCGAGGCGATTCGGCGACATCTCTCCGAATCGAATCGCTATCCTGTCAAGGCCGAAGACGACCTCGTCAACGCGATCGCGAAGAAGCACGGCGTGCAACCGGATAACGTCATCATTGGTTGTGGCAGCGGCGAACTGCTTCGCGCTGCCGTCCAAGGGTTTACCGCGGCTGGCCGTGGACTCGTTGTGCCCGAGCCGACATTCGAGGCTCCAGCGAACTTTGCGAAATTCATTGGCGTGCCGGTTTTTTCGCGGCAGGTGAACGCGACACTCCATACCGACCTCGACGCCCTCTCCGACGCGGCACGCGAGTCTCAGCCCGGACTCATCTACTTCTGCAATCCGAACAACCCGACGGCAACGGTCCACAGTCATTTCGACGTCAGCGCATTCATCGATCGCGTTGGCCAGCGGTCGCCGCTGACGACGATTCTCGTGGATGAGGCCTACCACGAGTACGTCGATGATCCGACGTACGGTACGGTGATCCCGCTCGCCCTCACCAATCCGCATGTGGTCGTCGCGCGCACATTCTCGAAGGTGTTCGGCATGGCGGGGCTTCGCGTCGGCTATGCCATTGGACAGCCCGCGACGTTGGCGAAGATGTCGTCGTGGCTGCTTGGCTCGAATGTCAGCCAGCTCTCGCTGATTGCGGCCGCAGCGACGGTCAGCAACACGAACCACATCGCGATCGAGCAGAAGCGGAATCGCGAGACACGCGCAGCGACCACGGCGTTTTTCCAGAAGGCGGGATACAAGGTGCCGCAGTGCCAGGCCAACTTCATGATGCTCGACATTCACAAGGACGTGAAGGCCTTCAAGGCGGAGTGCATCAAGCACAAGGTCGCGATTGGGCGTCAGTTTCCTGCATTGCCCACCTATGCCCGCGTCTCACTGGGAACGATGGCAGAGATGCAGAAGGCCTTCGAGGTGTTCAAGACCACGCTCGCGTAGCCTCTGCCGCTGGTGCGCGCGTGAAGAAGCGGGCCGGGAGTGGGTTTCGGTAGCTGCGGATTTGTCGGCGAGTCCCCATCCTCGCTAACTTCCGAGCGCTCGATGCATCGCGGGCGTGACCTCAATACCGGAACTGCTTTCATGGCCAAGATCAAGGTGGCAAACCCGCTCGTCGAGATGGACGGCGACGAGATGACGCGCATCATCTGGAAGTTCATCAAGGACAAGCTCATCCTCCCGTATCTCGACATCGAGCTCGACTACTACGATCTCGGCATCGAGCACCGCGACGCGACCAACGATCAGGTCACGATCGACGCGGCCAACGCGACCAAGAAATACGGCGCCGCCGTGAAGTGCGCGACCATCACGCCGGACGAAGAGCGCGTGAAGGAATTCAACCTCAAGAAGATGTGGAAGAGCCCGAACGGGACCATCCGCAACATCCTGGGCGGCGTAATTTTCCGCGAACCGATCATCATGTCGAACATCCCGCGGCTGGTGCCCGGATGGACAAAACCGATCGTGGTTGGGCGCCACGCGCACGGCGATCAGTACAAGGCGACGGACTTCAAGGTCAAAGGCCCTGGTACGCTGACGATGACCTACACGCCGGCTGATGGTGGCGAGCCTCTCCAATTCGAAGTCGCGAAGTTCGGTGCAGACGGCGGCGTGGCCATGGGGATGTACAACTACAACGATTCCATTCGTGATTTCGCGCGGGCCAGCCTGACCTTCGGATTGCAGCGCAACTATCCGGTGTACCTGAGCACGAAGAACACGATTCTCAAGGCGTACGACGGCAGCTTCAAGGACATCTTCGAGCAAGTCTTTCGCGACGAATTCAAGGCGGACTTCGACGCCCGCGGGCTGACGTACGAGCATCGCCTCATCGACGACATGGTCGCGAGCGCGCTCAAGTGGGAAG
>JBDTXZ010000088.1:0-8846 GCA_040005935.1 bacterium
TGTCCATCCAGAACGACCCGCAACACGAACGCGGTGCCGGACGTCGCCAAACCGGCGATTCGAATTTCAGTGACCGCGCCAGACACTGACACACCGGGAGCGAGGGAACGATTGAGCTGGCCACTCAGTTGACCGCGTAGTGAATCGAGCTGCGTTCCCACGTCGAGTTGCCCGTGGCCAGTTGCCTGGTCGAGCGCTCGCTTGATGCGATACGATCCGAGCGTCGCCTTGACTCGGCTCATCGCGTTATCGCTCGCGAGTGTGTAGCGCAGGTCGGAGACGAGAATACGACGGGTGGTCGAGTCGTAGGCGACGCGACCGAGCATGTACAGATTTCCGCGGACTGTTCCGTGAACGGCGACGCGCACCACGGCCGTGTCGGCGACGCCCCAGATCTTCACGTCTTCGATCGTGAGGTCCGCGCCGGCCACCTCTCCCTTGAGGAGCTGCGTGACTCGCGCGCTCAGGTCGGCAAAGGGCAACTCGATGTCGACGGGAATGTGAATGCCACTCGTTCCTACCGGTGCGAGTCCAAGCGCTGGCAGTGCGCGTTGCTCGTTGTGCGGACGACTACCGATCGACGCGCGCGGCCGCGCGGTGAGGACGAGCGCGGTCGTGAGCGCATCACCGCGTCCAAGTGGACGGGCGAGCGCGATACCTTGCGGCGCCATACTCAACCACACGGTGCTCGATGAGTCGAGCGCGAACGGTTGCAACATGGTGCGCCAAAGCGAGTCCACCGTGGGACGCAGGTCTGCAAGGGCGGGCAGCGCACTATCGAGTTGCTGGCGAAGTTTCTCGCCTTGCCCGTCGACGATGTGACGCATCAATGGCGTCGCGTCGAGCTTGAGCATGGTGACCTGACAGGGATCGAGGAGCGTTGCGCGGATGCTCGTGTTGCGCGATCCAAGGCGCCAATCGTTGCGCCAGTACAAAGCAGTCGCTGCGCGAAGTTCTGCGCGTTTCATTGGTTCAGGCGCGTAACCGCAGCTTGCGAACCCTCCAATGCCGCTGAGGGCAACGCGTCCGCGATACTGCAATCGGGCGAGGAGGTCGACGCGATCTCCGTTCATGCGCAGTTCGAGTGAGTCTCGTCGATACACATACTGATGGCAGACCGCGCCACCGATCGCGACGCACTGCGCCTGGCTCAGCGAGTCGCCGGCGGGAAACTGCGCCGCCAGCGCACTGCGGATCTTGCCGAGCGAAATGCTGATCGGAAGCGTGATGATGGCTGGGTCGGCAGGCGGAAGCGTGATGCCGTTACCCGGCTGGAGATTTGGCGCTGGCACTTCAAAGTGTCCGCCGCAGGCGGCGAGTGATGCGAGGAGGATGAGTGTCGTCGCGAGCGGCTTGCGCTTGGCGTTAAAAGGTGCATGGGTGAGTTCCGCACTGTCATCTCGCACCAGCGACCGCTCGTGTCGGGATCCGTGGCCCTTCACACGTGGCCGATTCACAGCGCCGCGAAGGTAGATCCCGACACGCGCTTCGCTCGTGCGGGATGACAGGATAGACGTGTTGCGCTCGGGCGGGGATGACAGTTGACCGGTTGAAGCCACCGGTCCCTTCATGCCGGCGCCACGATGCCGCGACACTCACCGAAGCCGATGCGCCGGTAGCCTTCGCGCTCGCACCAGCCGCGCATGATCACCTCGTCACCATCTTCGAGAAATTTCCGCGACTCCCCTGTGGGCAGTGTGAGCGGTTCTGTGCCGCGCCAGGTGCGCTCGAGCAAACACCCGCGCGACTCATTCGTCTCGCCGCTGACGGTTCCGCTCGCGATGAGATCGCCCGGCAAGAGGTTGCAGCCATTGCTCGCGTGATGCGTAAGCAGTTGCGCCACGGTCCAATACATCGACGTGAACGTTCCCAGGCTCACACGCATCGGCGGCAGCCCTTGTTCGCGCATGAGGACCGACGATACGAGTACCTCGAGCGTGATCGCAAAGCCGCCTGCGCGCTCGTTCGTTTCGTCGAGCAAATAGGGCAGTGCAGTGGGATCGCCATGAGCACGCGTGAACGCCGGCGCGCGGAATGGCGCGAGCGCGTCGAGCGTAATGAGCCACGGCGACACACTCGTCGAGAAATTCTTCGCGAGGAATGGGCCGAGTGGCTGGTATTCCCACGCCTGGATGTCGCGTGCGGACCAATCGTTCACGAGACACAGCCCCGCGATGTGCGACTCCGCTTCCCCGATGCTCACCCGCGAGCCAAGCGCATTCCCTTTGCCGATAAACGCGCCGACTTCGAGTTCGTAGTCGAGCCGGCGCGTCGGACCGAACGTGGGTGCAGGCGCAGCGTCGTCCTTGGTCTGACCCTCCGGGCGACGCACGGTGGTGCCGCTTGGCACAAGCGACGACGCGCGGCCGTGATAGCCGATAGGAATCCACTTGTAGTTCGGCAGCAGCGCGTTGTCCGGGCGGAACATGCTGCCCACGTTCGTTGCGTGATGAATGGACGCGTAGAAATCCGTGTAGTCGCCCACGTTTGCGGGAACAAGCAAATCGGCGTCCCGCATCTCGACGAGCAACGCTTCGGCGTGCCGTTGCGCACGCGCACCTTCGGCGGTGTCGGCGCGCAAGACCGCGCTCACGACCGCGCGCAGGCTCGCGAGCGCATGTCGACCTTCGGCAAGCAGCACGTTGAGCGAGCCGTCACGCTCGCATTCGTGGATTGTCGCGGAGAGAGCGTCGTCGAGAAGTCCCTGCTCCGCCGCGGCTACGAGATCAAGAATGCGATCGCCAATGGCCACGCCGGGTCGCGCCGAACGACCCGGAGAGCGAAAGATGCCGAGCGGAAGATTCTGGATCGGAAAGTCGGAGTGCGCGGTTTGCGCGGATTCAACCCACGACGTCAGGCTTTCGCGATGTGTTTCGTCGAGCGAAGGTTGGGTCACAGCAGGCCGAGCTGATGAAGGTCGTCGATCGGCTCGCGGAACGAGCACGATCCGAATGACATCGCGAACGTCTCGCGAGCCGCGATGACGTCGTCCAGCACAATGGAATGCGCGCGCCAATGCATGGCGTGGTCGGTAAAGCGAAATGCTGCGATGTCGCGCTCGTCGAGCACTTCGGCTAACAACGTTTCCGGCATTGCTGCACGAGCGAACACACCGGCAGCGAACACGTTGAGAAACCCGAACATCGTGCCGCGGGGCGCGTCGTCCGCATAGGTGAGCCGGTACTCGCCGCGCAGTGGATGATGCAACCCAGCAGTCGCCTTGAAGGGGACGCCGAACTCGGCGCACCGTGCAAGGAAGCGCGCGCAGTGTGCAGCAGTCGGAAACACGTCGGCCGTAACGCCTCCCGTGCGTATCTTGGCGCGAGCCCCGCATTGCCGAATTGCAGCGAGGAGCTCGCTCGGATCTTCTGCGACGGGTATTTCGACATACACGACAATGCTCTTGGCGAGGGCGCTCGTCACGGCGTCCATAGCCGCGAGTGACGTCGCCCGCGCCTCGGCTGACCCGACGATAATGCGACCACTTGCATTGGCGTTGCGAACGCAGTCTGTGTCATGTGCGACGTCGTTGCCAATGAGCGCGCTCACCGGCAAGGCATTCGTTCCGCGGTCGCCGATGAGAGCCGCGAGTTCGGCAAGTCGCGCCGCGGGAACAACCAGGCGACCAAGGGCCCATGCGTCCGGCGAGCGACGATACGCGTCGTAGCACTGGTGCACGTCCGTCAGTGGCAACGCCGCTGGCGGAAACAACCCCGCGTAGTCGATCAGCTCCGCGAGAAGAGCGCGCAGCGCTGTCAGCGGCATGCGCTCAGGTCGACTTTTTCGGCATGAGGATCGAGCCGCGGCAATTTGCCGCTCCACACCGGCAGGCATAGAACTTTTCGTCGGCCGCGGTATGCTCGTCCGTGCGCTCATACTGGTAGTCGTACAGCAGCTCTTCGCCTGCCTTGATGTTCCGCCGCGCCTCGATGAAGATGCGCTTCCGGTCGTCAATCGCCTCGCAGTTCCCGTTGCACGAATGGTTGATGAACTTCGCGGCGTTGCCCTTCACCGCGCCATCGATCACGACCTTGTCGTCCACCGTGAACAAGAAGGTATGATGGCGGCCCATCTTGTCGTCGTCATAGCGCTTGTCCGCGGTCCGCCAGGAGATGCGCTGTCCAACGTACTCGATGATGCGCGTGCCCTTCTTGATGGCGCGAATCGCGAACGCTCCGGTGCCCTGAATTTTGGACGTGCGCAACTCGACGTACGGACTTGGCTCCTCCTTCCACGGATATCGCGCGAGCACTCCGCGCTTTGCAACTGCCTTCTTCGTTTTCTTCGTGCGGACAGTCTTCCTGGTGACTGTCTTCTTGCTCACACTTTTTTTCTTCGTGGCCATCAGGTGAGTCCGGGTCTCGTCTTGAGGTATGCGTCCGCGGCGTGGCGCAACGCGAGAAGTGCCGACGCCTCGAGCTCGTAGTCGACCTGCATGCTTCCGAGCTTCCCGGCGCTGTGCTTGGCACCTTCACGCGCGCTCAGTCGCGCGCAATCGGCATGACGGCGTGCGTATTCGCGGCTCGCGTGCCAGAGCGCATTTGCCTTGTGCCACCACGGCTGGTCGCCGTCAGGGTGCACATTGCCCGCGGCCTTTGTGTATTCGTCGGCCAATTCTGTGAGCGAGACATCACACATGGCGCACAGTGCGTCGAGGTGCTTGTGCTCGAGCTCCGGTTCATCGCCAGATAGCTTGGCGGAACGGTCATGCTGGCGACAGCATTCGATGGCGGCCCGATACAACGCATCGGCGCGCGCGCGCACGATGGTCATCGGGTCTTGCGAGGGGGCGGGAGCCTTCGTGGCGTTTGGCATAACGAGTCAATCGATGGGCATCAGCCGTGCGGTCGCCCGGCCGCCTCGAAAGATGCCCGCGCGCGCGCGCTTCTCCAAGTGCTTGCGCCGGGCGCCTACCGTGACACCGTCGAGTTCACTGGACTGGCGCCTGACCGCGCCCACGCGCCGATATTGGCCAACTCGTTTCGAGCTTGCCATCTCGTATCCCATACACGATGTCGTTCAGGTGAACGACGATGCAGACGTGATTTGGAATGACGCGCACACGCTCACCAACTTCTGGCGTCCAGTCGGAGCGAGACAGATCGAGCACGCCGTGCTCCTCGGACATCCGCTCGACGAGGACTTCGGGGTGCTCGAGCAGTTGGCCGAAGCCTTCACCGTCTACGCCACGGACGGGCTCTCGTCCAAGCGACTTGGTGCCAGTGTCGATCACCGCTTGTCCGGGAACGGCCGTCGAGACAACCGTCGCCAGCACAGTGAGCGCACAGTCCTCCCACGCACACGCGCCGATCACCGCCGTCGTCCGGTCATTGTAGACATACGTTCCGGGCCGGAACTCCGTCACTCCATTGATTTGGTGCGTCCGCCAGAGTGTCGGCGTGGAACCGCCGCTCACGACGCGCGGGCTCACACCGGCTGCGTCGAAACGCTGAAGGGCATCCGTCAGCGATTCATTGAGGACGCGAAGCTTTTCGTCCTGATCGTCCACAGGCTCGCGCACGTGGCCCGGATAGAACGCAATGCCGGCAAAGTCCAGTGATGGTTCGTCGCGCACGAGACGCGCGAGCGCGATTGCCTCATCGACCGTGGGCACGCCCACGCGATGCATGCCGAGATCGAGTTCCACGAGCACGCTCACTGTGCGTCCCGTGTCGGCGGCCGCGCGGCCGATGTCCGAAATCGCGTGCGCAGAATCGAGCGCGACGGTAAGACGAATGCCACTCGGCAGCGCAGCAAGGCGTGCCGCACGCATGGCTCCCACCGGCGGATACGCGACGAGGAGGTCGTTCGACACCTCCGACATCACTTCGGCCTCGAAGGGTGTCGCGCATGTGAGGCCCACGGAGCCAAGCGCGATCTGCCGCGCGCCAACGTGAATGGACTTGTGGGTCTTTACGTGCGGTCGCAACGCGAGCTTGTGCGCCGCCGCGTAGTCCGCCGCGCGCGAAAGGTTGCGCTCCATGACGTCGAGATCGACGAGAATCGCTGGTGTGTCGAGGTGTGCAATGTCGATTGGCACGATCAGTAGTTCCAATTCGTTGAGCGTTGCAAGGGCGCGTCAGGGTTCGGCGAATGCTTTCTGGATGATCGCTTGCGCTTCGGTCTGAATGCGATGGAGGTGATTCGCGTCGATGAAGCTTTCTGCGTACAGCTTGTAGACGTCTTCCGTTCCGGATGGCCGCGCCGCGAACCAGCCATTCTCCGTTTCTACCTTGAGACCTCCAATCGCCGCGCCATTTCCTGGCGCCGTGGTCACGAGGTGCACAATACGCTCGCCCGCAAGTTCCGACGCTGACACGTTACTCGGCGCGAGCTTGGAAAGCTTCGACTTCTGCTCCGGCGTCGCCGGCGCATCGATGCGCTCGTAGACAGGAGCGCCGAGGTTCTTCGTCAACTCTGAATACTGCTCGCCGGGATCGCGCCCAGTGACCGCGGTCATCTCGGCGGCAAGCAGCCCCATGACGATGCCGTCCTTGTCAGTGGTCCACACCGTTCCATCGCGTCGAAGAAGAGTAGCACCCGCGCTCTCTTCGCCCACAAAACCCAGACTTCCCGACATAAGGCCATCGACGAACCACTTGAACCCCACGGGCACTTCGAGAAGCGGTCGTCCGATGTGCGATGCGACGCGATTGATCATGCTGCTGCTCACGATCGTCTTCCCGATTCCCGCGGTGCCGCGCCAGCCCGGCCTATGGGAAAAGAGATACGCGATGGCAACCGACAGATAATGATTTGGGTTGAGCAGGCCCACGCTGCGCGCAACGATGCCATGGCGATCGTGGTCTGTGTCGCACGCCCACGCCACATCGAAACGATCTCGTAATCCGATGAGCCGTTGCATCGCATAGGGAGAGGAACAGTCCATGCGAATGCGTCCGTCCCAATCAAGGCTCATGAAGCGAAACGTCGGGTCGACGTCATCGCTCACAACGGTTATGGCCAGCGAATACCGCTCGGCGATTTCTCCCCAGTAGGCCACCCCTGCTCCGCCGAGCGGGTCGGCGCCGAGTGAGAGCGAGGCCCGCCGAATGGCATCGAGATCGATGACGTTTGGAAGATCCGCGACATACGCGTCGAGGAAGTCGTGCGCATGTGTCGTTGCTGCTTTGCGCGCGCGCGCAAGCGGGATTCGCTTCACGTCGCGGAGATCATCAGCGAGCAGGGCGTTTGCCGTGTCCTGAATCCATGCGGTGGCGCTGGTGTCTGCAGGACCGCCGTTGGGTGGGTTGTACTTGAACCCACCGTCTTCTGGCGGATTGTGCGACGGCGTAATGACGATGCCATCGGCGAAGCCCGTCGCTCGCCCACGATTGTACGCAATGATCGCGTGCGAGACTGCTGGCGTTGGTGTGTAGCCGTCTCGCGAGTCAATCATCACCTCGACGTTGTTGGCTGCGAGTACCTCGAGCGCACTGCCGAACGCGGATTCGGACAACGCGTGCGTGTCGATGCCGAGAAAGAGCGGCCCGTCGATGCGTTGGTGCGCGCGGTAAAGGCAGATCGACTGCGTAATGGCAAGAATGTGTCGTTCGTTGAACGAGCACTGCGTTGAGGTGCCGCGATGGCCGGATGTTCCGAAGCTGACAGCCTGACCACGAACCGCGGGGTCAGGCTGCCCGGTGTAATACGCGCTCACGAGGCGCGGAATGTTCGCGAGGTCGGAGGGCAACGGAAGCTGGCCTGCGCGGGGATTGACGTTCATGGTGGTGCGCTCAATTGGGGTCGATGTCGTCGTGCTATCGAATGTGGTGATGCGCGGGGGCCACAAATCGTTCGGCGAGTGCCAACGCGCCGTCCACCAGCAACGCCAACGCCGCGGCAGGAAGCGCGCCTGAGAGAATCATCCGCGAATCTGCCAACGCCAAACCGGCCACGATGGGCTCACCGAGCCCGCCCGCGCCGATGAATGCGGCCAGTGTCGCGGTGCCAACCGTAATGACAGCGGCGGTGCGCACCCCAGACATGATGACTGGAGCCGCCAACGGCAGTCGCACCTGGAGCAAACGCTGGCGCGGCGTCATGCCGAGCGCCTCGGCTGCCTCGACCGCATCGGGATCTGCATCTCGCACGCCGCTATACGTACCTCGAACAATCGGGAAGAGTGCATAGAGCCATAGCGCGACCATCGCCGGTACGACCCCTACGCCGAGAAAGGGAATCATGAACGCAAGAAGCGCGATGCTCGGCACCGTTTGAATAACTCCAAGCGCGCGAATGATCGGTTCGGCCAGCCCTCGTGAACGTTCGAGCGCCAAGCCGAGGGGTACGGCGATGAGCACTGCTGCGACGAGAGCGCCGATGACGAGCGCGATGTGCCTCATCGTAAGCGTAGCAAGCGAGTTGCGCTCGGTCCACAGATAGTGGTAGAACGATCCTCGCGCGTCGGCAGGGGCGCGCGCAGCCTGCCCTGATGCGACGTTGGCACCAACGAGACCGAGGGCGCGCAGCGCATCCGACGCGACGGCACCCACCGCCTGACCGTCCACCTCGACACGGCGATTCAACGAACGCATGGTCGACTCGTCGAGACGACCGCTCAACAGACTGAGCACGCCAAGTACGTCGGGGCGAGCTCGCGCGATGCCAGGAGCAACGAGCGCAGCTGCCTCGTACGGCGGAAAGAAATGGCGGTCATCGACAAGCGTCACCAGGTCGTACCGCGCAAGCAGGCCATCCGTTGAATACCCGTCGACGACGTCAACTGCGCCGCTGGCAAGCGCCTGATATTTCACGGCCGGTGACAACGGACGAACGGCTTTAGGCGCGAGTCCGTATGTGCGACGCAATCCCGCGAGGCCGTCTGGACGGCCGATGAAGTCCGC
>JBDTXZ010000089.1:0-8814 GCA_040005935.1 bacterium
CGACGTCCCGGTGCCGCATGGCGAGCGATCGTATTCGCCACCGGAGCAGAGCACGAAGTTGCGGCAGTCCGCGCCGTCGCGTTCCGATGGCGCCGAGATCTCGATGTGATCGATCTCGCCACCGTCGGCGCCGGTGATGCCCTGCGCATTGATCGCATCCTGAATGGCCTGGGTGAACCGCGTCAGCTCGCCGACATGGGCCATGTCGACCGGCACCTGATCGGCGTGCGTGATGAAGAACCAGTTGCCGCCCCACGCCACATCGCCGACGACGCGCCCGTAGCCTTTGACGTCGACCTCGACGTCGCGCGCGTGCACCGTGGCCGCGACGCTGTCGATCGACACCGAACCATCCTCGCCGAGCTCTGCGCTCACCGTTCCCACCGGCGTGTCGAAGTACGCCTTGCCCGGCTTCAGGCGACCGAGGAACTCCAGCGTCCGCACGACGCCAATGAGCCCGTGTCCGCACATGCCGAGGTACGTGCCGTTGTTGAAGAAGACGATGCCCGCCGTAGAGCCCCGGTTCACCGGCGGCGTGAGCAGCGCACCGACAACCGCGTCGTGCCCGCGCGGCTCGCACACCACGGCACGACGGAGATGATCGTAGCGGTCGCGCACATCATCACGACGCTCAACCATTGTCGCGCCGCGTGGCTGCGGCCAGCCGTCGATCACGACACGCGTGGGCTCACCTTCGGTGTGCGAATCGATCACGCGAATGACTGTCGGCGTTTCGATGGTCGTCATCGTCCCACGCGCGTGCGCGCGGCCGGCGTGGGAGCGCCGCGATGCTCCTCGAGAAACGATACCAGCGAGCGGCCCGCACCGAGGATGTGGTCGCGCATTAACCGAGATGCCTTTGTGGCGTCACGCTTCCTTACGGCGACGAGAATGGCGCGGTGCTCCTGCTTTGCGCGCGTCTCGCCGTGCGTCAGTGACAGCTGCATGCGCAAATACCGATCGCTGTGCTGGTGCAACTTGCTCACGATTCCCATGGTGAATTGCCGGTTGGACGGAGCATACAGCGTCGAGTGAAACTGCCAATTCAGCTCGCCCCATCCCGACACTTCGCCTGATCGCAACGCCGTGTCATATGCGTCGAGGATTTCTGTGGCGCGTTTGTGATCGTCGATGCTCATGAGCGGAATGGAGCGCCGCAACAAATCACTCTCGATGTCCGCGCGCAGCTCGAACAACTCGGCAATCTCCTGCAACGACAGCGTGGTGACCACCGCGCCGCGATGCGGATTGAATGTCACGAGCCCTTCGGCTTCGAGTTGGCGCAACGCCTCCCGAACCGGAATGCGGCTCACGCCAAGTTCGTCGGCAATCGCGTCTTGCCGGAGTGGTTCGCCTTCCGGAAAACCACCGCGAAGAATACGATCGCGCAATGCGACGAGCGTCATTCCCGTCAACGTCTGGCGCCGCAACGGGACGATGTCTGCCACTGGCGCCTCGGTACGCACCACCGCACGCGACGTGGTCGCGCGCTTCACCGGCCACCTGCGGGAAGGTTCGTCAACAAGTACCGAGTGAGCAGCGAATACACGTGCAGCGTGGTCCCTGCCCCTTCGCAGATGCAGTGCGTGCGATTCGGATAGACCATCATGTCGAACTGCTTCCCCAACTCCACGAGCTTGTTGACGAGACGCTCCGTGCCTTGATAGTGCACGTTGTCGTCGCCCTCGCCGTGCACAACGAGCAGCTTTCCCTTGAGGCCAGCTGCGTATGTAATCGGCGAGCCGTTCTCGTAGCCTTTCGGATTGTCCTGCGGCAATCCGACGTAACGCTCCTGGTAGATCGTGTCGTACAGCCGCTGGTCGGCGACGGGGGCCACAGACATGCCCACGGAGTAGACGTCGGGATAACGAAACATCGCGTTCAATGTGCTCGAACCGCCGCCGCTCCATCCCCAGATGGCGACGCGCGTCGCATCGAGATACGGCCGCGCGCTCGTTAACGCACGGACCGCGTCTGCCTCCTCCTTGCTGGATAACGTTCCGATACCGCCGTAAATGATCTTGCGCCACTCGCGCCCTTTCGGCGCCGGCGTGCCGCGGGTGTCAACGCTGATCACGATGTAGCCGCGATCCGCCAGCATGCGATGCCACGCGTCTTGTGTGCCGCCCCATCGATCCACCACGGTTTGCGCCGCTGGTTCGCCATACACATGCACCAGCACCGGATACTTCTTTGTCGCATCGAAATCGATCGGCTTGATCATCCACCCGTCGAGCGTCGCGCCGTCAGCCACCGTGACGTGAAAGAACTCCGTTGGCAATCGAGGTTCCGATGGGACAACCCCCGCGCGGCCGAGTGCGCGCACCGGCGTATGGGCCGGCAGCGCAACGAGATCCGTGCTCGGTGCCACGTCGGTCCGCGAATACGTATGGAAGGCCCACTTCGCATTCGGCGAAACGTCGTAGCCATGCGTACCTGGCGCGTCTGCCGGCGATACGCGCTGCGGCGCACCCCCTCCCTTGAGCGAGACGCGATACAGATACCGCTGCGTCGCGTTCTCTGGACTCGCCATGACGTACAACCAGCCACCGGCTTCGTCGACGGCGGCGACGTTGACGACATCATAGGCGCCCGGCGTTAACAGCGTCGGTACGCCTCCGCTACGCGACGCGAGGTACACATGCCGCCAGCCATCACGTTCACTCACCCAGATGAAGTCCTTACCCCCATTCATCCATTTGAGATCGTCAACGACATCGACCCATGCGCTGTCGCTCTCCGTCAGAATCACTTTACTCGCGCCAGTGCGCGCGTTCACGATGTTCACCCAATCGTGATGCTGCGGTCGATCCATGTACTGCACGACCAATTCGGTGCTGCCCGCCCACTCGGCGCGTGGGATATAGTGCTGCCTCGCGTCACCCTCGAGCTTCGCCCACGTCACGTGGCCTGTTCCATTCGCGAGCACGACGCCCAGGCGCACAGCGGAATTGGTGGTACCGGCCTTCGGGTATTGCACCGGCATCGTGAACGGGTAGAGCGAATCGGTGTCGTTGATGAGGAGGAAATCGCGGATGCCCGTCATGTCGAATTGCCAGAAGGCAATCGCCTTGCTGTCCGGACTCCAGCGAAATGCATCGCGGAGATCGAACTCCTCTTCGTACACCCAGTCCGTCATGCCATTGACGACCTTGCGCGACGCGTCATGCGTCAGACGCGTCGCCTTCCCGCCAAGAGCAGGCTCGACGTAGATGTCCCCTTCGCGTACGTAAGCCACGCGACCGTCATCGGGAGAGAACTTGGCGAACATGAGCGTGGCTTCCTTCGCGCCGGCGCCAACCTTGTGCAATTTTCCGGATGCGACGTCGAGCACCCAGTAGTCGCCACGCGTATTCTGTCGCCACACCTGTCGCGTATTCGTGAAGACGAGCAGTCGCTTTCCGTCGTTCGACCAAGTGTAGTCGTCGATATCGAGTGGCGCTGACGCGCCGGCTGGCTGCAACTGTCTTGATGCGACGCGCACTCGGCGGTGTCCTGTTGCCGCCTCGTACTCCACGATGTCGGTGCCGCCGTCGTCGGTGCGCTCGAGTGTGGTGTAGCTGTCACCGCCGGAGGACCAGCGTGCCGGTCCAAAGCGAATGCCGCCCACGGCGCGTGCGGTGAACACGGCACGCACGGCGGAATCGGAATTGAAGGCGAGTTGTGCGTGCGCGTTCGGGCCTGCGACCACGACTGCCACTGCGAGCGCGAGCCGCAGTCGTTCTAGGCGAGCAAACATGGCACCTCAGGGAAGTCGGGATGGCGGCATATCGTATACAATATACGTTATTCGACAACTTGCCAAGGGCGGACCTGTCGTCGAAAAACTGCCGTCCTGTCATCACACACGAACGAAGCGAGCGTCGGGGATCCGCCGTCGCCGCGCTGTCAGCCGGCCACACGCGAACATATCGAGCATCCTCGCCGAGGCAGGACTTGCCATCCTTGACCCTGCGTATACACTACTGTAAACAGTGGCCGTTCTCGCGGAACTCAGGGCAATTGTGCCCCCATCGCGTGGCCCTGCGCGCTCGAACGTAGCGAGGAGCGTACCCGATGACCCACTGGCGCACGCTCGCCCTCGGCGCCCTGCTTGCGGTTCCACTCCGGGCGCAATCGGCAGCGCTCGCACCCTCGCACGTCGTGAGTGGTGTCGTGTACGACTCCATCGCGCACGCCCCGCTCGCGGGTGCACTCGTGCAAGTCGCGCTCGCCGATAGCAGCCAACGAGTCTTCACCGCAACGGCAGACGCCGCCGGCCGCTATCGCGTCGCTGGGCTACCATCCGGTCGCTTTGCGATCGTTTTCCAGCACGATGCCCTCAACGCACTCGGACTCGAATCCTCCCTGCTCGCCCTCGAGCTTGGCGGCGACACGAGTGTCACGGTCAATCTCGCCATCCCGTCCGGCCAGGCTGTCCGCGCGCTGCGCTGCACCAACCCCGCGAAAGACGCCGGCGACGGAATGATCGGCGGCTACGTCTTCGATGCACGGAGTGAGGGAACGCTTCCTGGCGCCGAAGTTGAGGTGCGCTGGATCGAGGTCACCTTTCAAAAGGGTGGACTCAGGCAAGTCCCTAAACGCGTCACCACCACCGTCGGTGAAGACGGAACGTACCTCGCCTGCGGCATCGCCAGTGATTCGCCCGTCGACATTCGCGTCACTCGCGCCGGCTTTCGCGACATCGTCGCGCCGACCGTGGTTCCAGCCGCCGGAGTGGCGCGCCAGGATTTCCGTCTTGCCGATTCCTCGGCGACGCACGGATCCGGTTCGCTGGCCGGACACGTCGTGCAGGAAGACGGCAAGCCCGTCACCGCCGGCCGTGCGGGCATCGCCGCCTTGGGCCTGGACGTTCCCGTTACGCAAGGCGAGTTCGCCGTCGCCGGGATTCCCGCCGGTACGTGGATCGTCGACGCGCGCGCAATTGGCTACGAGGCGCAGTCAGCCATTGTTCACATTGCGGAACGATCACGCGCTTCGGTCACCATTCCCGTCGTAAAAAAGGCGCAGACACTCGAAACCGTGAACGTTGTCGGGACCGCGAGCCGAGAAACACGGATTCTCGATGACATCGTGACGCGGAATCGGACGTGGGGAGGTACGACGTTTCTTCCGGGGAATTCGTGGCTTGCATCTGCCGATACGCCCACCGATGTGCTTCGTGCCGCGCGAGGGTTTTCGCAGAAGGGCGCCGCAACGGTCGAGGGCCGCCCGTACGTAAACAGCGGCGGACGACTCGTTCCGTGTCAAAGCACGAATGCCGACGTCATGAAGGCCGGCAAGGAAGTCGCGATCTATCTGGACGGTGTTCGGTACGCCGGCGGCCTGCAGGTGCTCAACAACGACGTTCTTCCCCGCCAGGTTCTCGCGATCGAAGCGTACCCAGACGTCGTCTCTGCACCCATGCAATGGCGCACGAACGACGCGTGCGCCGTAATCGCCGTCTGGACGAGACGGTGACGCTCAGTTTCGCGCGAAGTCGGGCGCGAGGCGGAACCGATGAGTGTGACCGAGGGGGCCGGTGCATCGGTCTTGTCGTCGTGAACAAGCGCGCGCAACGACTCGGACCCGTAAGAGTCCTGATCCCCGCATGCAACTCGTGGCCTTCATGTGGAGAAGGAAACTCATGCGCCGTCATGGCGGTCTGGACCAAACAATGAGAATTCTCGCCTCCATTGTCGCGCTCGCAGCCGCCGGCATCGATACCGCAGCGGCTCAGCGCCCCATTGCGCCGATCGCACATGTCGTGCGGGGTACGGTCTTCGACTCCCTGACACGTGCTGCCTTGCCGAACGCCGTGGTTCAACTGGCGCGCATTGCACCTGGCGATTCCGCACAGCCGGCCATCGTCGCAGCCGTAACCGATAACGCCGGCCGCTATCGATTCGCCGGCCTTCCGGACGGTCGGTACGCCATCGGATTCCAGCACGAGATGCTGAACGCACTCGGCCTCGACTCACCCATCCGCAGTTTCGAGTTGGCGGCGGATACCAGCGTCACCGTCGACCTCGCGATCGAGTCCGGGGCAACGGTGCGCATGAAGCGATGCGGCAAGGACGCCGGTGGTCCCTTCGACGGCATGCTTGCGGGCTTTGTGCTCGATGCAGCGCGCGAAGCCCCGGCGGCGGGCGCCGATGTGAAAATCCGTTGGGTCGAGAACACGCTCCAACAAACCGGCTTTCGCTCCGTGCCCAAGCAAGCGGTCTTCACGACCGGTGAAGACGGCCAGTACCTTGCGTGCGGCGTGCCGAGCGACGCGGCGATCGACGTCGTGGTTGTTCGCGCCGG
Organism: bacterium; assembly: GCA_040005935.1. Classification (GTDB taxonomy): domain Bacteria; phylum Gemmatimonadota; class Gemmatimonadetes; order Gemmatimonadales; family Gemmatimonadaceae; genus AG11. The sequence continues at coordinate 6,289 of JBDTXZ010000089.1, forward strand.
GTATCGCACCGTGATTGGGAAATTGCTGATCCCGTCCGGCGGCGTGCTGCGTCAGGATTTCCTGCTCGCCGATTCCGGGACAACGCACGGCACCGCGGCGATTACGGGACGTGCCGTGCATCAGGATTCAAGTGCCCTTCGAACAGGCGTCATCAGTGTCGACGCGCTCGCTCTCGACACGCCCATTCGTGACGGAGCATTTTCACTCGGCGGCATTCCAGCCGGTACCTGGTTCATCGAGTTGAAGGCGATTGGCTATCAACCACGAACCATGCTCGCGAACGCGACCAACGGTGCGTTCGCGCCTTTGCGCATTGTCCTCGAGAAAGAGGCGCAGACCCTGGAAGCCGTCAACGTCATCGGCACGGCGAGTCGGGATACGCGCGTGCTCAATGCCATCATCGAACGCAGTCGCACTGCAACCGGTACGGTGTTCCTGCCAGGAAACTCCTGGCTCGAGACTGCAACCTCACCGGCCGACGTCCTGCGTGCAGCGCCTGGGTTCCGGCAGAAGGATCATTACAATATTCAGGGCCGGGCCGATTGCAAAACGGTGGCGGTGTACCTGGATGGCAATCGAATGGCCGACTTGTTCACGCTGACGTTCACGGCGCCAATGAAGTCCATTCTCGCTATCGAGGCGTACCCGGACATTTCCCTGGCGCCAATACAATTTCGCAGTCAGGCGTTCGAGCCCGCGTGCGCCGTCGTCGCCGTGTGGAGCAAGCGTTGAACGACGGCTGTCGTCCTGAGCGCAGCGAAGGACCGGTGAATGCAACCGGTGTTCTGTCATCCCGCATGAGCGGAGCGAATGTCGGGATCTACTATTCGTCCAACGCCGGCCTGCTTGGCGGATGTCACGGTAGGTCCCGACACTCGCTCGCTCCTGGGGGAGGACAGAATGTTGCGTCGACCGGTTGAAACCACCCCTGCACTTCTGAGGAAGACAACGCTCGCTGTCCTCATGGCATTTCATGCTCTCCCGGCCCAACTTCCGCTAAAGGACGACAGAGAATTGCGCCGCGGCCTCGTCATCACGGCGTCGACGCGCATCGCTCGCCGAGTGTATCAACTCCCTGCGAATCCGTCGGTCGATTCCGCCGTGATCATCATTCGGGGCGACAACATCACCGTCGACTTCAATGGCGCCGAACTCGCCGGCGCTCCACGCGATGCCGATCCTGACGCGGCCATCGGCGTCGCGATTCGCGTAGAAGGCGGGCGCAACGTGCGCATTCTTAACGCACGTGTTCGCGGCTACAAGGTCGGCCTGATGGCGATTGGTACGCGCGGCCTTCACGTGATCGACAATGACATGAGCTTCAACTGGAAGCCGCGGCTCTTTAGCGTCGTCGAGCACGAAAGCCTCATCGATTGGATGTCGTTCCACCACAACGAGCAGCGGGAGTGGCTTCGTTTCGGTGCGGGCATCTATCTGGACGACGTGCGCGGAGGTGAACTGCGCGGCAATCGCGTCGAGCAAGGCGGCAACGGCATCATGCTCACGCGCTCCGACTCCCTCTCCATTCACGACAATACACTCTCATACAATTCCGCACTCGGCCTCGCGCTGTATCGATCGAGCTTCAACACAATCGCGCACAACCGCATCGACTACGACGTGCGTGGGTACAGCCATGGATTCTTTCGTCGTGGGCAGGATTCCGCCGGGCTGCTGATGTATGAGCAGAGCTCGCACAACGTCGTCGCGTGGAATTCGGTGACGCATGGCGGCGACGGACTCTTTCTGTGGGCCGGCCAGTCAACAATGGACACCGGCGATGGCGGCGCGAATGATAACCTGTTTGTCGGAAATGATTTCAGTTTCGCACCGACGAACGGCATGGAAGCCACCTTCAGCCGCAATGACTTCATCGGCAATCGCATCGAGGGAAGCGATCACGGCCTGTGGGGAGGCTACAGCTTCAACTCGCGTGTTATCGGAAATTGTTTCTCGCGTAATCGCATCGGCATCGCGATCGAGCATGGTCAGGACAACACCATCGTGGCCAACCACTTCGATGGCGATTCGACTGGTGTAAGTCTCTGGGCCAACGCGATCGAGCCATCAGACTGGGGATATCCAAAGCATCGCGACACGAAGAGCCGCGACTACAGAATCTCGAACAATCGCTTTGCCGTGGCCAAAGAGCCAATGAAAATCCTCAACACGACTGCACTGGACACGACTGCCAACGATGTCATCCTGAGCGAGAGCAGTGAGTCGAAGGATCTGCACCCTGGAGGCGTAACGTGCGATCCGGCGACGTTGATGCCCGCCGATGTTTGGCGTTCGATTGCGCCCAAGCTGCCCGCGGGCGCGCGCGTCCCGCCGCAGGCCCGCGGTGCACGAGTCGGTCGCTCGGCCATCATCGTCGACGAGTGGGGCCCATTCGACTGGCGATCACCGAAGCTGTGGCCAATCGACAGCAGCCACGCGAATCCGCTGCGGCTGCGCGTGCTGGGCCCCTCGGGCTCGTGGCGCTTGGTACAGCGGCAAGGCATTGCGTCACTCTCTGCGACGTC
>JBDTXZ010000090.1:0-8807 GCA_040005935.1 bacterium
GACACTCGGCTCGCGGCTCAAACTCGGGAATGTCGAGTTGGTGTTCCGTGCGTTCGATGGCAGCGACGAGACGTCGTTGCCGAGGGGGAAGCAGTCCTGGCTGAGCGAACTGCTAAAACCCTTTCGTCGTCGCGCGCGCTCCGCGGAGGACGTACGCGCAGCGCGATGATTACTGTGTATCCGCGAACACATAGCGCGGATAGCTCTCACGCGCCGCGGCCGCGTCAGACGGATCAATGCTACACGTGACGAAAGGCGCCTCGGATGACGTTCTCGCCAGGATGATGCCATCCGGGCTGATGATCCAACCAACGCCACCGCAGCTCCCAGTCGCGTTCACGCGATTGGACGACACACTGAACGCTCCAGAGCGCACCGCCGCAACGACACCCGCCGATATCCACTTGGCCGTCGTGGCGCGCGCCGTCGCGCGAGGTGACAGTATGAGCGGGACCTCACGCGCGGCATACGACGCATACGTCTCGAGCGCCCAGAGTTCCGTACAGATGTTAAGGCCGAACGACAACGCACCCGCATGAAACGTTGGGAACTCGGTATCGCCCCGCTCAAACCAATTGGCTTCCCAGCCACCCGGCTCGTTCGGCAGAAAGACCTTGCTTCGCAATGGCACAACGCCGTTGGAGGCTGACCAGAGGTAGCCCTCATTGAATCGCCGGCCGCCCGTCGTGACCGGGCGAGTGCCCACCACCCGTTCGACACCCAGCTCCCCTAAGCGAGCAATCCATTCGTCGCTTAGCGTGGTCGCCGCGGACCAACGGGCACTATCGAAGCATTCGTCCTCCCACACTGCGTCGAGCATCGCGAACTCTGGCAACAACACCAGGTCCGACTCGTTGCGCACCGTGTGCTCGCACAGCGTCGCCCACGTGGCCTCGAGCGTCTTGGGCTCATGCGGGAGCTCGCACACGGTGATGCTCACACGCGTTCCAATCTCCGACATTACCATATTCGCACCCGGGCACTTGGTTCGAGGAACAGTCGTTCCCCTGGACGCACATCGAACGCGTCGTACCACGCATCGATGTTTCGCACCGTCGACATGCGAAACATTTCCGGCGCGTGATCGTTCGTCGCAGCTTGTGTCCGCAGCGCGGCCTCAGTGCTCTTACCCCGCAACGTCTGGGCAAACGCGATGAAAAACTCACGATCGCTCTTCCGAACATAGTCCTTGTCGGTTGCCTTGGAGCCGAGCGCGAGCCGGTACGCGTCGAACGCGGCTGCAATGCCGCCCAGGTCAGCCGCGTTTTCTGTTAACGCGAGCTTGCCGTTGACCGCCACGTCGGGGAACGGCCGGTATGCGGAAAACTGAGTCACCAGCGGCTCAGCCTTCGCCTCGAATTGCCGCAGGTCCTCGGGCGTCCACCAGCGCCGCAACCGGCCACTGACCTCGTACTCGCCGCCGAGCACGTCCACCAGGTGCACAATCTCGTGGCCAACAATGGCGCCGATGGCGCCATAGGTGGCAGCGTCCGATGCCATCGCGTCGAACTTTGGTGCCTGCAACAATGCGGCGGGAAAGTCATACGCGTTTTGTTGAAAGACGAGTACGCCGCCAACGACATGCGGCGCCATCACCCATTGCGTCATGTCTATGGGGGCTCCGGCACGCGCGAGCGCATGGCGATAGTTTCGGTCCGCGACGCGCTGAAGGTTGCCCACTGCGTCCTTCGGGTCGACCGACAAATCTGCATAGCTTTCCCAGTGTTCCGGATAGCCGATGCCGAGGTACAGGATCTTCAACTTTTCCTGCGCAATTGCCTTGCTGCCGGGAGACATCCACGTCACCGCTTGGAGCCGACGGGCGAACGCCGCCTTGACATTGCCCACGATTTTCTGAATGCGGGCTTTCTGGTCGGCGGAGAAATACCGCTCGGCATACATCCGTCCGATGGCGTCGCTCAGTGCTAGTTGCGTCACGCTGCCAGCGCGCTGCTCACGCGACACCTGCGGCGGTTCGCCATTCGCCACCGCGGCGCGCAGTCCCGCCGCCTCGCGCGCGAACGCGCTCGGCAGCGCATCAGCGTATACGTCTAACGCGCGCACGCGCAAATAGTCCTTCCACGTCTCCAACGGCTGCGACGCGAAGAGCGCGGCGGCGCCCTTCACGGCGCTGGGCTGCCACGGCACGAACGTACCCTGCTTCGCCAATCCTGCCGCGGTGAAGAATGCGCTCCAGTCCATGCCCGGCGCCTCGCGCGCAAAGTCAGCGCGCGTCCACAGGGTGTCTGCCCTGTGATCTGACGCCGACGCCTCGGCCGTTGTCTGCGTTTGCGCGATCGCTGTTTCCAGTGCGATCACTCCGTCTGCTCGCTCATCCGCGCGATCGAAGCCCGCGAGCGTCAACATGCGACTCACGTACGCGCGATATTTCGTCCGCAGCGTCACCATGCGCGGTTCGGCACTGAGGTAGTGCTCGCGGTCCGGAAGGCCAAGTCCGCCCTGAACCAGAAACGCAACGTAGGTTCTCTCGCCGTTGACGCTCGGCTCTACTGAGAGCCCCAACAGGCTCGAAGATCTAAAGATCGCCCAATTCAGCGGATCGACGTCGGCGCGCATTTCGCGCCCGAGTAAGCGCGTAAGGGCGGCCTTGTCCTGCACGCGGCCAATACTGTCGAGGTGCGGCTTGAGTGGCGCCAGTCCTTTGGCCTCGATGGCCGCTTCATTGATGAGCGCCGCGCGAAAGTCGGCAACCTTGCGCGCGAGCGATCCTGGCGCTGCGGCGTTAGCGTCATCGAGTACCTGCGCCAGCTGCTTGCGCGCGAGGTCACTGAGCTCGTCGCGAGCGCCCCAACGCGCCTTGCCTGTCGGGATCTCCGTTGACTTCAGCCAACCGCCGTTCGCGTACGCAAAGAAGTCGTTGCCAGGCTTGATGCTCGCGTCGACGGTGCTTTCGAGGCTCACTGCCTTATGGCCACCGAGTGCTTGCGCACTGGCGGTGGACGCGACACACCATGACAGCGCCGCTGCGAGCACACGCGGCTAAATGGCGGCATACAGGGTATTTGGTTTCATGCGGCGAAGCTACGTGCGCCAAGGCGCGCTGTCGCCTCATGGGCCGACAGGTTTGGAGCAGTTTCGGACATGGCCCCTGCTCATGAACTGCGCGCAATGTTCGACGTCCGATTCCGGCTAGCCGGCGCGGTCGCACGAGGTACTGTTCGTCACGCGACCCATGCCTCTGTAACGCCCGGACATGATCACACGTGCCGACCTGATCGACGTCCTCTTCGTCATCGTACCGCACTCGCTGCTGCTCGACATTGCCGGCCCTGCGGAGGCGTTTCGCCTCGCAAACCAGCATCGCGAAGCACAAGGTCAGCCGGCACGCTTTCACCTCCGTTTCGCGGGCCCCGACGCGACGCTCCCAACGTCGGTCGGTCTCTCGATTGCGGCGCTCGAGTCGTTGCCGCAACAACTCCGCACGCCCACCTGGGTCGTGGTGGTTGGCCAACCGACCGTCCACACGCGTCAGGTCACTCCGGCAATCACTGCGACAGTGCAATGGCTGCGTGAACGATTGCGAGCAGTATTGCAGGACTCGGACACGCCGCATCGACTGGTCACGATCTGCTCGGGCTCTCTCCTTGCCGCGCGCGCGGGCCTGCTCGGCACTCGACAGTGCACCACGCATCACGAGCTGATCGATGCACTTCGCGCATTGGCCCCACAGGCGCAGGTGATCGACAATCGCGTGTTCGTCGTCGATGGTCCGATTGCGTCCAGCGCGGGCGTCACTGCTGGCATCGACATCGCGCTGCACCTGATTGCCGACGAGTGTGGCGAGGCGCTCGCCGCGAGCGTCGCGGAGGATATGGTGGTGTACCTGCGACGCTCGGCGCGCGACACGGAGCAGTCTCCATTTCACCTGCATCGACGGCATTTGCATTCGACGGTGCATCGTGTGCAGGACGCGATTGTCACCGAGTCCGAGCGCGATTGGGACATGGCGTCCCTGGCGGAGGTCGGCAATACAACGGAGCGACACCTGCTGCGGCTGTTTGTGGAGCACGCCGGCGTGTCGCCGTTGGATTACCTGCGATCGATCCGCCTCGAGCGCGCTCGGCAGTGTCTCGAATTCGGCACGAGCGTTACACGTGCGGCGGAAGTCGCGGGATTTCGGTCTGGATTACAGTTGCGGCGGGCGTGGAGTCGTCAGTGGGGCGGATCACCGCGCGACGCCGCACGCGCGGCGAGTCGCGCGCACGGTCATATCAATCCGCCTGCACCCCGTCGAGGTGAAACGCAGCGACGCGCACCTGCAGGTCTTCGATGAGCTCACTCAACTCCTTCACCGAAGACGCGATGGCCTGATTGCTCGCGACGGCAGAGTGCGTAACACGCGAGATGGTCTCGATGTTGTCACTGATGTGCGCTGTCGTCACGGACTGCGCGTCGCTGGACACGCGCACCTGCTGGATGCTGGAGAGCATTCGTTCGGCATTCTCGATGATTGCGTCGAGTGCGCCGCCAGCCTTGTCCGCCATCTGTCGTCCCTGCTCGACCTGTCCGCCAACGCGCGTCATCGCCGTGATTGCGCTCTCGACTTCCAACTGGTTCTGGCGGATCACCTTGGCAATTTGACTCGTTGCATGTTCGGTCCGCTCTGCCAGTTTCTTGACTTCCTGCGCGACGACGGCAAAACCTCGTCCGTGATCGCCGGCGTGCGCCGCCTCGATGGCTGCGTTGAGCGACAGTAATTCCGTCTGCTCCGCGATTCCTTCAATCACGCGAGTAATCTCGCCGATCTGGGCGCTGCTGCGACCGAGTGCTTCGACGGCAGTCGTTGTTGCGTCGACGGTGGTCGCAATCTGATCCATGTTGGTGAAGGTTTCACGAACGATGCGTCCGCCCTCGTGCGCTTCGCTACCCGAGCGCTGCGCCATTTCCGACACCTCCGAAATATTCAGCGCGGCGCCCGTCGCCGTCTGCGCCATACTCTGCGCCGCGCCAGCGACCAGCGTCGCCTGATTGATCTGCTCTTCGGCGCCGCGGGTAATCTCGATGGTCTGCGTGTGGATCTGGCGGCTCGTCGTGACCGTCGCATCGAGGACATCGCGCACATCCTTCACGATGGTCCGGATGTTCGATACCGCGGTATTGAAGCCGAGACGGAGTTGTCCAATGCTGTCGTCTCGTCCGGTGGACAGCGCAACGGAGAGATCGCCCGTGGAGAAGCGCTCCATCGCCACCAGCACTTCCGTGACATTGCGCTCGAGGTACTGCTGACCATCGCGGTCGCGCTGCGCCGTGGCCTCGAGCGTCGTGCGTCGCTCATTCGCGGCGTTGTAGAGGCGATACAGTACCGCGCCAAGCGCAATCAGTGCGAGAGTGCGAAACCACCAGGACGCCCAGAACGGCGGGATGACCTTGAGGGTGATCGACGCACCCTGCGTGTTCCACACCCCGTCGTTGTTGGTCCCCTTTACGCGAAACACGTAACTGCCGGCGGGCAGGTTGGTGTAGGATGCGGTGCGCTTGGTACCAACCTCGTTCCACTCCGTGTCGAGCCCTTCGAGTATGTAGGAGTATTGGTTCTTTTCCGGTGCGGCGAAGTCGAGCGCTGCATACTCGATGGTGAACGCGGATTGGTCGTGATGCAGTACGATTCGCGGCGCCACCGTGATGCTGGTCTCCAACGGCGAGCCCTCCCCGCCAATGATGACGGGCTTGTTATTGAGCTCGAAGTTCGTGAGCACAATGGGCGGGACATGCGTGTTCTCGTGAATGCTGTCCGGCCGGAGCGTATTGAAGCCCTGTGTGCCGCCGAAATAGAGTGTTCCGTCACGCGAGCGATACGAGGACGCGAGATTGAACTCACTGCCCTGCAGTCCGTCGCTCACGGAGTACTGCTTCCCAGTCTTCTTCGCGGGATCAAGTCGCGTAATGCCGCGATCGCTGCTCACCCACAAACGATGCGCGGCGTCTTGCGCGAGCCCAGCAACGAAGGCGCTTGCCAGTCCGTCGGCCTCCGTGAAATGCTGGATGGTGTTCGTACGCCGATCGAGGCGGTCCAATCCCGCCGACGTTCCGATCCACACTATTCCCGGCGCGGCCTCCAGCACCGACGTGACAGAATTGCTACTCAGGCCGTTCTTGCCCGCCACGTACGACGTTTTTTGCTGCGTGCGCGGGTCGAAGATGAAGAAGCCACTGGCGTCGGTGGCAATGAGCAGCTTGCCGTCGCTGGCCTCGACGATGGAGCGTAGGGGAGATTCTACCGGCGCGAGTGGGTAGCGCGTAAACTCTCCGCTCCTCGGGTCGAAACGCTGCAATCCCTCGCGCCAGGTGCCGATCCAGAGAAAGCCTTCGCGATCCGCGAGCAGCGAAAAGACGCCAGTTGTGGCGATCTTGCTGTTCGCCGTGGTGAATGGAGTGAATTTTCCCGCGCCCGGGTCGAAGCGACTGATCCCGCCAGCCCAGGTCCCGATCCACAGCGACCCCGCACGATCTTCGGCAATCGCCAGAACGGCGTCCGAATTGAGGTTGCTGGTTTTTGTTGTGTAGCGCGCAAATCGTCCGGTCGCAGGATCGAACTGGTTCAGCCCTCCACCATCGGTGGCAACCCACACACGCCCCTTCGAGTCCTCCTTGATGCTCATCACCGTGTTGAAGCTCAGGCTCGTGGCGTCGCCAGCCATCGTGCGATAGCGGCGGATCGCGTCGCCATTCTGGCGAGAGATGTTGACGCCGCCCGCGAACGTGCCCACCCACATCATGCCGCTCGCGTCGCGGTACATCGACCAGATCGAATTGTTGCTGAGGCTGGACGGATTGCTCGGATCGAATCGGTTGTGCACGAAGTGGTGCGTGGCGAAGTCGAAGTAGTCGAGGCCACCGTTTTCCGTGGCCACCCACATGCCCCGGCTCCCATCCAGCACCAGCACGTGCACCGCATCGATCGACAGGCTCTGCGGGTCGGCAGCGTCGTGCCGGTATCGCGTGAGTAGTCCCGTTGCGCGATCGAGCCGCACGAGTCCTGCGTCGAGCAGGCCAATCCACAGTGCACCCTTTCCGTCGTCGAGAAACGCGCGAGCATCATTCCCCGGCAAGCTGGCCGGTCCCATCTGCCAGCTCCGCACCAGCGTGCCATGTTCGTCGAGTTCCCGGGCGCCATCGCTCCTGCTTCCGATCCAGAGATGCTTGGAGCCGTCTTCATAGATCGACATCACCTCGAGACTCGCGAGCACGTCAGGGCGGTACGGCGTCGCCTTGCCGCTCGCACGATCGAACTGGAACAGGCCACGTGCAGTGCCCACCCACAGCAGTCCCTGCGCTTCTGCAATGACGTTGACGACGATTGTATCGCCCGGCACGAGCTCGAAATTGGTGAACGCATCGCGCGTCCGGTCGTATCGGGAGAATCCAAGATTTGTCCCAACCCAGAAATCTTTTGCGCGATCCTCGAACAGCGCATTGATGCGATTGTCCGCGAGGCTCGTCGGGCGATCTGCGTTGTGCCGGTAGCTGGCGAACGCGAAGCCGTCGTAACGACTCAGGCCGCGGGGGCTGGCAAACCACATGAAACCGCGGCTGTCCTGCAGGATCGCGTCAACGCGGGAGCTGAGGAGTCCGTTGTCCGGAGTCAACTGCCGAAATACAAGCTTCTGCGCGTCGGCGCTGGTCACCACGGCGGACATGACCGTGACGAGCGCCAACGTGATGGTGATCGAGCGACGGACGACATGTCTCATGCCCGACGTCGAGCACGCAACTAGCGGACCCCCGGCGCGCCCGACAAAGCGCACCTGCTTCTCGCGATAAGAAGCTGATGACGAACGAAGGGCAACTGCACGCGACGCTACCACGCTCGCGCGATATCCAGTAGGGACACGCGCTGCACGCCTGGATAGGCCACGGTTCCCTTGATCGTGCGCCACAGGATGCGATTGAACTTCGAGTCGTCGATGCGATCGGCGTTGCGGAGATCGAGCGTGGCGGATGCGCCGCTCATCGCGCTTCGCCTCGGATTGCGCTCGTCGAGCGACTGCGTCGGCGTCATCGCGGAATAGGGACGAAGGTCCGCAGTCGCCTGCCAGATTTCGCGAAGCGGATGCGCAAACTCGTCGAACTTCGAAAGCGGAGGCAAGTCCAGCAACTCCTCGATGGTCGCGAGCACATCCGTGGTGTTCACAAACCGATGCAGGACGCCGGCGCGCGCGTACGGCGATGCGACCAACAAAACGGACCGATGCGAGTCGACGTGGTCTGGACCGGCCTGCGCGTCATCCTCGAGAACGAAGATCGCCGTCGATCTCCAGAACTTCGAGCGAGAAACTGCCTCCACCAATCTGCCGAGCGCGAGATCGTTGTCGGCGAACATTGCACGTGGCGTGTGCAGGCCGGCACGAGCTCCAGCCGTGTGGTCGTTGGGCAAGTGCATCGTTTCCAGCGCAGGCATGCTGTCAGTTCGTTGAAACCGCTGGAACTCCGCGAGCCATGCGTCCACCCTGCGCTGATCGGTGATCGTCACATCGAACGGCGGATAGCTCGGATCGGTAAACGGTTCGAGGCTCGGCAACATCGAGTGGTACCGTACAGTCCCATGTGAGCTGTCAGGCGATGGGTTACCATACTCGCCATAGTTGCGGAACCAGATTCCTTTCTTCATTGCGAGCGTCCACAGGTAGCCGGCGACTGGCTCGTCCACCTCCCCTGCCTCGTCGGGCTCCGCGCGTCGCCCCGAGTATGCGCCCGGCGTGGTCTTCTCGATGTAATCGGTGACGTACGCCGCCGTGGACCACTGATGACCCTGCGAACTCACTTCCGCATTCGTGAAGAAACGATCG
>JBDTXZ010000091.1:0-8657 GCA_040005935.1 bacterium
GCTGCGCGTGCTGCGCAACCAGCTTGCGATGACGGACACGCCTACTTTGCGCGCTCCGATGCTCGGTGCCTTCGCCTTCATGGGCCAGGATGTGCTCGACACCGCCGTGCCGCCGCATTCGATTCTCAACTGGGCCAACTACCTCACGACGCTTCTTCACGGCGACGCGGTGAGCGCACTGCCCTACATGGAGCGATTTGTGAACGAGGAGCTCGGCGTGGATCCGCCCGAGGTCTACACGTCGAAGTTCCACAACCAGCCCGTGCACACATCTGTCCTTGAAGGCGTTCGCGACCGGCTCCGCGAGCTCGAACCCGATGCACCCGAACTCGACCGCTTCGACGCGCTGCTGTCTGAATTCGCCGCCGCATGACGCTGTCGGGACCAGTCGGGCACTGATCGACGACCATCGAATCCGCCAGACTGTGGGGTGCGCGTAGTTACGCTACGTTGACTGGCACAGGTGACGTCTTGCGCAGGGGCCGCGACAATATGTTGCGGCCTTTGCTACAGTTGCATCAACTTCGGTGCACGGCCTGCGTCCTCCGCAGACCACCTCGCGCGTGACTGCGCGTTGGTTGCCGCGTCTGCAACCTGACAGACAAGGTCCGAAACAGGAGTTTTCATGACGACGCGTAGAATCCGACTGGCGGTGGCAGTCGCCCTTGCCGCTTGGGCGGGAGCCGCGCTCTGGTTCGTTCCCGCAATGATCCGCTGGATACATGCGGGAGGCGCTCCGGCTGTGCTGGGTCGTTTGCTGTCTGCCCGCGCCAACACTCCTGTCGAGACGTACCTGGGGTCGTGGGGCCACGTGGCGGCAAAGCTGAGCTTCGTGCTCGCCACACTCGCGATTATCGCGTGGTTCGCGGCCCCGCTGATTGGATTGCGGAACAAGCGAGAAGACGTCGCCGAACCGGCATCACTTGACCTGATGACGACCGTGCTGGTGTCGGCATGGTGTGGGCTGGTGTTGGGCCTCAGCGAAGCCCACTACCTCGGGTGGAAGACCTTTGTCGTCAGGGAAGTCGTTCCCGCATTCCGCTATGTGTCGGCCGACAGCCTGTGGATGGCGCCGGTGATGGACGTCATATCGATCACCGTGATGGGCGTGCTGGTTTGGGGGATCGCCAGACTCGTACGACGGCCAATAGCGCTTCGCTGGCTCGTGCTGCTGTGTGCCTTCGCGGCGATCGCGAGCCTGATCCTGGTCACGGGGCGCCTCGCGGCCATTGGAGCCGTCGCCCTTTCACTCGGCGCCGCGTCGGCGCTGGCGAACGTTGCCGCTCGGCATCAGTCGCGATTTGTCATGAATGCTCGACGCACGGTGCCGTGGATGGCGGCGGCTGTCCTCGTCATCGCGGTGGTGGTCACTGCCGTTCCCCGGATGGCGGAGCGCAATGCGCTGAGCCGCCTCCCGGCGGCGCCCACCGATGTGCCAAACATCATTGTCCTGGTACTCGATACCGAACGGGCGGCGAGCATGGGTCTCTACGGCTATCGCCGGCCCACCACGCCGAACCTGGCCAAGATTGCCGAGCGTGGCGTTTTGTTCGAGCGCGCGATTGCGCCGTCGACGTGGACGCTCCCGTCGCACGCTTCGATGTTCACGAGCCGGTACCCCGGCGAGCTCGGGGTTTCGTATTTCGATCGGCTCAACGACACCTATCCCACCCTGGCCGAACAGCTGCGCGATCACGGATACATGACGGCCGGCTTTGTGGCCAACATCGTTTTCTGCACACCGTTGTTCGGGTTGAACCGTGGGTTTGTGCACTACGAAGCGCAGCCCGTGTCTGCGCAGATGGCAGTGGAAAGCGGCTGGCTTACTCGCAGTGCCTTCCGGCTCATCAATCCCGGCGAAGAACGTTCTGCGGTAAGGAAAGACGCCGCGCAAGTCACGCAGGATTTCCTGTCGTGGCAGGCAACACAGTCGAAGGCGCGCCCGTACCTGGCGTTCCTGAATTATTTCGACGCGCACGGTCCGTACGAGGCCCCGGCAAGTTACCGCGAGCGGTTCGACCCTCGGTTGTCGGAGCTTCCCGTATCGCGCGGCGAGGAAGCGAAGCTGTACAAGCCCGAGGAAATCGGCCATTTCGTCGATGCATACGACGGTGCCATCGCGTACCTCGACGCACAGCTGGGTGTTCTCTTCAAGGAGCTCGACCGTCGTGGGGAGTTGAGCCGCTCCGTGGTTATCGTTACCGCGGACCACGGCGAGGAGTTCGGCGAACACGGTTTCATCGGACACGGTAATGCGGCCATTTTTCCGGTCCTTCATGTTCCCTTGCTGGTGTTGCATCCATCCTTGCCTGCTGGGTCGCACGTGTCGCAAGCGGTAACCATGACTGACTTGCCAGCAACCGTGATGGAGCTCGCCGGTGTGCGCGATCACCCGTTCCGCGGCCGCTCGTGGTCGCGTTACTGGCACCCCACCACGCCGGCCGATACGGCGGTCGTGCCCGTGTTCTCCGAATACGCCGGCCGAAAGTCCGTCCTTCTCGGGAACTGGCACTATCTCGCCAGCCGCACTGAGGCGCTGTACGACGTCGTGGCTGATCCCGCCGAGCAGGTCGATCGCATGAAGTCGGCAGATCCCGCGCTGATGCTGGAGCTGAAGACGGCTCTTCAGCGCTTCAAACGCGGTCACCAATCCGCGGATTCGGCGGCGCGTCCGACGGCCGCGATTGCTGGCGGAGACGTCGCCGCCCCCAAGTAGGTACTGAACGCAGAGGAGCAGAGGACGCAGAGGACCAACTTCATCTATTCAGCATTCCTGTGATATCCGCGTCGAATGACTCGGCCGCGTTGCGCCCGTCATCGCGCTCCCGGCATATTGCCCGTTGACCTCAACACGCCGCGACCATCCCCCCCGCTGAAAACGTGACTAAATCAAGTGTTGAGTCTTCGCCGCGGCTCGTTCATCACGTCCGAACAAGCTGCCGAGCCTGCGGAAAAGAGCAGCTCACGCGTTTTCTGGTTCTCGGCCCGCAGCCGCTGGCGAATGCCAATCTCCGTGATCTGTCCGAAGTGGGTGACGAGCTGACGTTTCCGCTGGACGTTTATTTTTGCGAGAGCTGCTCGCTCGTTCAGCTCGCCGACGTCATCGACGCCGAACTACTGTTTCGCAATTACATCTACGTGACGGGCACGTCCGAGACGATTGCCGCGCACAATGTGAAATACGCGCGAACGGTCACCGATGTATTGCGACTTGGCGCTGATGATCTGGTCGTCGAGGTGGCAAGCAACGACGGCAGTTTGCTCACGCAATTCCGCGAGCTTGGTATCCGCACGCTGGGTATCGAGCCCGCGTCAAACATCGCGGAGATCGCCCGCGGTCGCGGGATCGAAACGGCGAATGAGTTTTTCAATGGCGCAACGGGAGCTGCCCTGCGTGAAACGCGCGGGCCGGCGCGGGCCGTCATCGGCAACAACGTGCTCGCGCACGTGGACGACACTCAGGATTTCCTGCGCGGGGCCAGGGCGCTCATCGCGGGTGACGGGCTCGTGATCGTCGAAGTGCCATATGCGCGCATGATGCTCGAGCGGCTCGAGTATGACACCGTCTATCACGAGCACCTCTGCTACTTCTCGGTTACGTCGTTGTTGCGATTGTGTGAGGCCGTCGGCCTGACGGTCGTGCGGGTCGACGAAGTGCCTGTGCACGGCGGATCGTTACGCGTGTACGCCGGATTGCCGGAGCACTACGGCGGGGTCAGCGCACAGGTGCAACAGATGGCCGACGCAGAGCGAGAGATCGGGCTCACGAGTCTGGCGCGCTGGCAACAGTTCGCGGCTGACGTGGAAACGCAGCGGACGCAGCTTCGCGACTTGCTGTTGCGTCTCAAGTCTGAGGGAAAGACTGTCGCCGGTTACGGCGCGCCGGCCAAGGGCAATACGCTGCTGAATTACTGCGATGTCGGGACGGATCTCGTGCCGTACACCGTCGATCGCAGCGCGCTGAAAGTTGGCACGTACACGCCGGGCATGCATTTGCCGGTGTTGCCCGCTGACACGCTGCGCGAGCGCCAGCCGGATTTCGTGCTGATTCTCGCGTGGAACTTCGCGGAAGAGATCATGCGCCAGCAGCAGGCGTATCGTGACGCCGGCGGGCAGTTCATCGTGCCGATCCCCGAACCAGTCGTGATTTGAGCGAGCGCACGAGCGTGCGCGCGACGCTGGTTTGGGCAGGACTCGCCGTCGCGGGTCAGGCGGCCGCGGTGTCGCTCATCAACGCCGGACATTCAATCGGCTATCAGCACTACCTGCCCATTTCGCAACTCGCCTCGCGGCCGCTGCCATTGGCGTTTCTTGGCGTGCAGACGCTGTTGGTGGTGTGGGCGCTGCGCTCGCAATTCGGTGGTTTGATCGGGCGCGTGCGATCACTACTGCCCGGCTGGCGCCTGCCGGCGCTCGTCCTTGCAACAGCCGTCTCGGCCGCGACCGTCGGCCGCGACATCCCGCGCTATGCCGGCGAGTCACTCCTGTCGTGCCTCGTGCAGTTGATCAGTCTGTGCACGATCATTCTCGCCGTTCGTGCAATACCTCCTGACACCGTGTCGTCGTTGACGCGTGGGTTTGATCGGCTGCTCGGCCAGGAGATTCCGAGCGGCGATGACGTGCGACCGCGTCTCGACCGCTTCGCGATCGTGACGGCTATCGCCGTGACAGTTGTCTGCGCCGTGCTGAGCATCGTCGTGTACGCTCGGCACCCACACATTCAGGACGAAGTGGCGTACCTCTTTCAGGCGCGCACCTTCGCACTTGGACGCATCGCCCTTCCTTCGCCTCCGGCGTCGCGAGCGTTCGAGCAGTACCTCATCGCCGACGGACCCTCAGGATGGTACTCTCCTGTCCCGCCAGGATGGGCCGTCGCGCTTGTTCCCGGCGTTCTTGCTGGGGCGCCGTGGCTGGTGAATCCCGTGCTCGCTGGCCTGAATATCCTGCTGGGATATCTGATCCTGCAGCCGCTGTATGGACGTCGGGTCGCTCGCCTGACAACGCTGCTGTTGGCCGTGTCGCCCTGGAACCTGTTCCTCGGCATGAGCTACATGCCACACACCTTCACGTTGTTCTGTGCACTCGTTGCGACGCTCACCGTCATTACAACGCGCCGGACCGGACACGCGCGGTGGACGTGGCTTGGGGGAGCAGCGCTGGGGATCATGGCAGCCGCACGCCAGCTCGACGCCGGCATAATGGCTGCCGCACTGGGACTGTGGTGCATTGGCCTGGGCGGACGAAGGGTTCGCATCACCGGAACAGCGGGCCTCGTGCTTGGCTCGATTCTACTGACGGTGCCGTTGCTCGCGTACAATCAGCACTTTACCGGGAAGGCCAGTAGCTTCCCCATCATGTCGTACAACGACGCTCTTTACGGCAAGGGGGCGAACGACTACGGCTTCGGCAAGAATCGCGGTATGGGCTGGGCGCTCGACCCCAATCCGGGCCACGGTCCAGTGGACGGAATGATCAATGGCACGCTGAACATCACGGCAACCCAAGTGGAACTGTTCGGCTGGGGCATTGGCTCGCTGCTGCTCGCCTACGCCTTTGTAATTGGCGGCCGGCTGAACCGGTCGGACCGTCTGATGCTTGGCGTCATGGTGATCACATTCACCGCGTATTTCTTCAACTATTTCGCCGGCGGGCCCGACTTCGGCGCCCGGTACTGGTTCCTCATGATCGTCCCGCTCGCTGCGCTGACTGCGCGGAGCGCGCTGTGGCTCGGTCCGCTGATGGGTACATCGGCGAAGGATTCCGAAACACGTGTATTCGGTGGTATCGCGTTGCTCACCCTGTCCGCTGGTCTCGTTTTCATGCCGTGGCGTTCCATGGACAAGTACTGGCACTATCGCGGGATGCGACCCGATCTGCGCGCGATGCAGTCGCAGCTTGGATTCGGGAAGGGCCTGATACTGGTGTCCGGACGCGAAATTCCCGACTACGCGTCTGCGGCGACGTACAATCCGTTGGACTTGCACGAGTCCGTCCCCATTTATGCCAGAAATCGTGAGGCTGCCAGCGACAGCGCGGTCATTGCCGCCTTCCCGGAGCGTCCAGTCTGGTTCGTCGATGGCCCGAGTGTGTCTGGCGACGGCTACGTCGTACGGGCGGGCCCGCTCTCGGCGGCCGACGCGCTTCAGCGCATCTCGTCCGAACCCAATCCGCCCGTGACGGGCGCCGCGGCATCTCGTCAGTGATAAGCAATGCGCACGATTGAGAAACGTCTTCAGACCCTTGCGCGGCGCACCCGCCTCGGAGTCGGTGCCTTCGAAATGTCCCTGATATGACGCGACCGCCGGACGGCGCACTCGATCTCAGCATCGTGATGCCCTGCTACAACGAGGCCGAGAATGTACCGCACACGGTGCCTCGCCTCGTGAAGGCGTTCTCACAGGCTGGGTGCCGGTTCGAAATCGTCACCGTCGACAACGGCTCACAGGACGCCACGTGGGAGCGGCTCGGCGCCCTTGCCGAGCAGTTTCCGGGCATCGTTCGGCGGGTGAAAGTCGAGCAGAACATCGGTTACGGCAACGGCGTGCTCTCGGGCATTCGCGGCGCGACGGGCACGTGGATCGGCACTGTGGCTGCAGACGGCCAAGTCGACGCCGAAGACGTCTTTCGCCTGTACGAAGCGTGCGCGGATACCGATGGCAACGTGCTCGGCAAGGTGCGGCGGCGCTATCGCATGGATGGTGTCACGCGAAAGTTCATTTCCGTGGGCTACAACCTGTTCGTCCATTTGCTGTGGCCCAGTCTCGAGTCGTGGGATGTGAACGGCCAGCCGCGCATGCTCCGGCGTGACATCGTCAACGCCATGGACCTGCAATCGACGAACTGGCTTATCGATCCGGAACAGTTGATCAAGGCGCACTACATGGGTGTTCGGGTATTTGAAGTGAATGTGTTCGCGCGCATGCGCGGCAATGGCATCTCGCACGTGCGCATGGCCACCTGCTGGGAGTTTTTCAAATACCTCATGGCGTTCCGATTCTCAGGCCGGCTGAGCGCGTGGCGGCAGCGTGTCGCAGAGGGCGCTGGGAATGCGGTGCAAACGTCGTGAGCACTCCAGCGCTAAAGGTTGTGATTCTCGCCGGAGGAAAGGGTACGCGTCTGGCCGAGGAGACCGGCACGCGTCCCAAACCCATGGTGGAGATTGGCGGCATGCCGCTGATCTGGCACCTGATGGGCATCTACGCGAGCCACGGGTTTCGCGACTTCGTCGTTGCGTGCGGCCACAAGGGCACGATGATCAAGGAGTTCTTCCACAACTTCGCGATTCATCACTCCGACTTTGCCGTGGACCTGAACACCGGCAACGTGCGGTTGCTCAACGCACCGCGCACCAACTGGTGCGTCGAAGTCATGGATACGGGTCAGGATACGATGACGGGTGGACGCCTGCTCCGTCTCAAGCCGCTGGTTGGCAACGCGACCTTCATGGTCACCTATGGCGACGGCCTTTCCAACATCGACGTCAACGCGTTGCTCGCGTTTCATCGCGCGCATGGGAAGCTGGCCACCGTCACGGCGGTGCGCCCTCCCGCGCGGTTCGGCGACCTCACGATGGAGGGCGATCGTGTGCAGGCGTTCGCGGAAAAACCGCAGACGCACGAAGGCTGGATCAATGGTGGATTTTTCGTCTTCGAGCCCGCCGTTCTCGATTACATCGAAG
This sequence comes from bacterium, assembly GCA_040005935.1. Lineage (GTDB taxonomy): Bacteria > Gemmatimonadota > Gemmatimonadetes > Gemmatimonadales > Gemmatimonadaceae > AG11. Next base: position 7,679 of record JBDTXZ010000091.1, read on the forward strand.
GCGATGCTACGAGCCTCGAGCATGATCCCCTCGAACGCATCGCGCGCGAGGGACAGCTCATGGCCTATCGTCACCATGGATTCTGGCAGCCCATGGATACCTTGCGCGAAAAGACGCTCCTCGAAGAACTTTGGGCGTCCGGCGCGGCGCCATGGAAGACGACAGAATGAGTTTCTGGACCGACAGGAACGTTTTCGTTACAGGCGCCACTGGTCTTCTCGGCTCCCACCTTACGGAAGAACTCCTCGCCCGCGGTGCACGCGTCACGGTGTTGGTCCGCGACTGGGTGCCCGATAGCCGCACCGTGTCGTCGGGCGTGCTGGCGCGCTGCCAGGTTGTGCACGGCGAACTCGAAAATTATGAGACTCTCCTCCGCGCGCTCAACGAGTACGAGATCGACACCGTTTTCCATCTCGGCGCGCAGACTATCGTCGGCACGGCGTCGCGTAGCGCGATGTCGACCTTCGAGTCGAACATACGAGGGACGTGGTGCTTGCTCGAGGCCGCAAAGCAGTGCAGCAAACGGATCCAGCGAATCGTCGTTGCGTCGAGCGACAAGGCGTACGGGTCGCACGAGGTGCTGCCTTACACGGAAGACGCTCCGCTGCAGGGCCGTTTTCCGTACGACGTCTCCAAGTCCTGCACAGACCTCATCAGCTTCAGCTACTGGCACACCTATCACGTGCCAATTGCAGTCACCCGTTGCGGCAATCTGTTCGGAGCAGGCGACTTGAATTTCAACCGCCTCATTCCGGGAACGATCCGCTCGGCGCTACTTGGCGAACGGCCCATCATTCGGAGCGACGGCACGTTCGTGCGCGACTATTTCTACGTTCGTGATGCGGTGGCCGCCTACCTATTGCTCGCCGAGCGTATGCCGGGCGATGGCATTACGGGAGAGGCGTTCAATTTTGGAACGGAGACGCCACTCACGGTGCTCGAAGTTGCGGATCGTGTGTTGGCCGCGATGAATGCGTCT
>JBDTXZ010000092.1:0-8619 GCA_040005935.1 bacterium
GCCGTGCGACTCGCTCAAACTCGCAAATTCACCTGACCTCCCGCCATCGATCTTCGATAAGGGCGAGGACACGTTCGGCGGCGAAGAAATGGATGCGCTCGTGACTCAGGCGCTCTCGATGGGTGCGCAACCTGATTTCGCGCCGCAGCGCCCAACAATGGGCTTCGACAACCTGCGCTACAATCGCATCGAAGGACTGTCCTTCGGCGGCAGCGCGGACCAGGCGCTCGGTGCAGGATACTCGTTACATGCGAGCGGTCGCATCGGTGTCGCGGATCGCGAGCCCAATGTGGTACTCACCGGTTCACGCAGCGACCTGCGACGAACGCTGTCCCTCACCGCCTACAATCGTCTCATCTCTGCCGGCGACTGGGGCAATCCCCTGAGTTTGGGCAGCTCCATCTCTGCATTCCTTTTTGGGCGCGACGAAGGTTTCTATTATCGCGCGAGTGGCCTCGAACTCGGCTCGTCGCCCGATGAACCCAACGGCAGTGCGCTCACGTGGTCGCTGTTCGCGGAACAAGAGCGGACTGCACGCCAGCGCACGACGCTGTCACTCGCACGCGTGGTGCACGGCTCAACGTTCGAGCCCAATTTCGAGGCGCAGCGCGGCACGTTCCTTGGTGCCCGCTCGCGCTACACGTCGACGTATGGCCTCGATCCGCAAGGCTTCCGTCTCTTCTCGGACCTTCGCGTCGAAGGCGCACACGCAGATACTGGCGCGTACGGCCGCGCGGCGCTGGACGTAACGGCATCACGCGGCATTGGCGATGGTGCAGCAGCAATCACCCTGGCGGCGGGCAGTGCAGTGGGCATTCTGCCGGCGCAACGCAATTGGTACTTGGGCGGTACCCAGACGGTGCGCGGCCAGCGCCCGGGCAGCGAGCATGGCGACGCATTCTGGCTTGCGCGGGCAGAGATCGCTCACGGCGTTGGTGTGGTGCGTCCAGTCGTGTTCGCGGATTTCGGCTGGGCCGGTGACCGCCGCAACTGGAGCAAGATTGGCCTCCCGATGTCCGGTGTCGGCGCGGGAACGTCGATCATGGACGGGCTTGTCCGCTTCGATGTCGCGCGCGGAATCAACCCGGATCGCCAGTGGCGCATCGACACCTATGTCGAGGCGCGATTCTAGCCCGTCGTTCAGTTCTGTCATCCGACACTCGCTCGCTGCACTCGCTCGTGCGGGATGACATCGATTCACACCCTCACGGAACAGCAGTGCCGTTCGGTATCGACTCCACTCCGGTCCTTGACTTTCGCCAACGCCAATTAGATAATCCGACGCAATGACGAACCGCTCCGCTCTCAGCATGCCGATGTGTATGTGTCAACTCATGTGGCAGATGCCGCACGGGGAGAGTGGCGCGCGACAGTAAGTCATTGACGTACAGCATCGTCGATACCTGCGCCTCGATTCCCACACGAATCGGGGCGTTCCATTTTCTCGGAACCTCACGATGCGCGGCGGGATAGGGACGCGGCACCACTCCAGTGCTCCCTCACCCTTTTGCACCCAAACATGCGCCCAATCGCCGTCTACCACGAGCACCCGGACTGGTTCAAGCCGCTCTTCACCGAACTGGACCGGCGCGGACTTCCCTACGTTCGCCTCAACGCCGCAGCACATCGGTACGATCCCGCAGAGCGCACGTCGTCGTATTCGATCGTGATCAATCGGGCGAGTCCGTCGGCGTATCTCCGCGGACACGGAGGGTCCACCTTCCACACGCTCCATTGGCTGCGGCACCTCGAGCGCATCGGCGTGCCAGTTGTAAACGGCAGCAAGGTTTACAGCTTCGAGCTTTCCAAGGCATCGCAACTCGATGCACTCACTGAGCTCGGCCTGCCCTTTCCGCGTTCGGTAGTCATCAACGATTCTGGCCTTGCCGTAGCGGCCGCAACGGATCTGCGCTATCCCGTCCTCGTGAAGGCGAACATTGGCGGAAGCGGCGCAGGCATTACGCGCTATGAAACTGCCGACGCCTTATCCGGCGCATCCGAACGGGACGAAGTCGCACTCGGCATCGATGGCGTCGCGCTCGTGCAGGAATCCGCTCCGCTGCGCGAGGGACACATCACGCGCGTGGAAACGCTGAACGGCAAGTACCTCTACGCAATCAACGTCTTTCCAGCGACCGGCTCGTTTGATCTCTGTCCCGCCGACGCCTGCCAGACAACCACCGGCGTCGAGCTGGTTGGCGCCGCGTGCGCCGTCGACGCAGTCAAGAGTGGCCTACGCGTTGAAGGCTATACGCCGCCCGCCGAGATCATCGAACAGGTCGAGCGCATCTCACGTTTTACAGGGCTCGACATCGGCGGCATCGAGTATCTCGTCGACGATCGCGACGGCAAGCACTACTTCTACGACATCAACGCGTTGTCCAACTTCGTCGCCGACGCAAGGAACGTCATCGGCTTCGATCCGTGGACGAACTTCGTGGATTACATCGAAGAGCGCATTGCACTCGCACCGGTCGAGGTGGGCGCATGAGTGCAGCCATCGCCCCCGAACGAGCGCGAGCCGACGTTGGCGCCTCACCTCCGTCACGAATGCGCTTTGGCTACTGGCTTCCGGTATTCGGCGGCTGGCTGCGCAACGTCGACGACGAGCGCATGGACGCGAGCTGGACCTACACGCGCAAGCTGGCGCAGCGCAGCGAGGAAATCGGCTTCGACCTCACGCTCATTGCCGAGTTGTTCCTCAACGACATCAAGGGTCCCGACGCGCCGGCACTCGAAGCGTGGAGTACCGCCGCGGCCCTGGCCGCGGTCACCGAACGGCTCGAGATCATGGTCGCCGTTCGGCCCCAATATCATCCGCCCGCGCAGCTGGCGAAGCAGGCAGCGAACATCGATCAAATCTCCAACGGACGCCTCGCGCTCAACGTCGTAAGTGCCTGGTGGGCAGACGAGGCGCGTCGGTACGGCGTTCACTTCGACCAGCACGACGATCGGTATGCCCGCACCGCAGAGTGGCTCGACGTCGTGAGTGGTGCATGGCGCGAGTCGCGCCTGACGCACAGGGGTAGCTACTACAACGTCGACGACCTCATCGTCGAGCCGAAGCCCGTTCGGCGTCCTGGTCCGACCATTTACGCCGGCGGTGAATCCGAGACGGCCAAGAGCCTCATCGCTCGCAAATGCGACGCGTACGTCATGCACGGCGATCCTTTCGATCGCGTCGCCCCCAAAGTGGTCGACATGCGTGCGCGACGCGACCAACTGCGCCCAGACGCCGAGCCAATGGAGTACGGCATGGCGGCGTATGTCATCGTGCGCGACACAGCAGAGGAAGCAGAACGCGAACGCGCCCGCATCACCAACGTCGACGTAGGATCCGCAGGCTATCACAACTATCAGGACTGGCTCGCGAATACGCAGCTCGAACAGCGTGTGTCACTCGAGGACTATTCGGTCTCCAACCGAGGTCTGCGCGCAGGGCTCGTCGGCACGGCGGAGCAGGTGGCCGATGGCATTCGCGCGTTCCAGAAGGCCGGCGTGGGACTGCTACTGCTCCAGTGCAGTCCGCAGCTGGAAGAGATGGAGCGCTTCGCCGAGGAGGTCATCCCTCTGGTTTCGTGAGGCGGAGTGACGGAGATTACCCAACCATGCGCGCTCCCACCGCGTTGCTCGTCGCTTCGTTGCTGACCACATGGCGTGCAGAGGCGCAGGTGGTCCGCGGCACCGCGATCACTCCGGATTCCGTTCTCGTAACGGGAGTAATCGTCACCCTCATTGACGACAAGGGCGTGCCGGTCGCGCGCGCCCTTGCCGACGACGGCGGACAGTTCTCCATGCGCGCACCATCCTCGGGCACCTATCGCATCGAGGCGAAGCGGCTGGCGTTTCGACCCACCCTCGACAAGCCAATCGTCCTGGAAGAAGGCAAGATCCTGCTGCACACACTTGTGTTGACCGGCATACCGGTGCAGCTCGCCGGCGTGCAGGTCATCGCGGAGTCGCGCTGCCAGGCGATTCCCGATTCCGGTTCTGCCGCCTTCGCCGTGTGGGAAGAAGCGCGAAAGGCCCTCCGCAGCTCACAGCTCACGCGCATGACCCGTGCGTATCGCGCGGACGTCACGACGTTTGTCCGGCGACAGTCGGCGGCCGAGACGCGCTGGCGCGTCACCGACAGCAGCACAAAGGTAGGTATGCCGCTGCGCCCGTTTTCCAGCCGACCCGCCGACGAGCTCGCCGAGCAGGGCTACGTAACCCGCGGCGCACACAAAGAAGTATTTCATGCGCCGGATGAGGACGTCCTGCTCTCCGACTCCTTCGCCGCAACGCACTGCCTGCGGCTGCTCGCGGATTCCGCCGGCCTGGATTTCGTGCGCCTCGGCTTCGCACCGGTACCCGGGCGCAGGGAGGCGGACATCTCCGGCGTGCTCACCATCGACCGCGCGACATCCGAGCTGCGTCGCCTGGACTTCTCGTTCGTGAACATCCCGACTATGGACGTCGTCGGCGTTCCCGGAGGCGAAATCGTATTTCGCCGCCTTCCCGAAGGCAGCTGGCTCATCGAGCAGTGGGCCATCTGGCTGCCGGTCGCCGAGTTGCGTACCGAGTACGCACCGTCCATCTCGGCGCCGTCCACCCGCGGCGCGCCCCCTCGGCCGGTCCCAACCGTGAGCACGCGCTTTGGATTGCAAACCACGGGCGGGCACATCACTCGGGTCAGCTTTGGCGACGAAACGGTGTGGATGCGATCAAAGCCGGCCAAGCCGTAGCTGAAGCTGACGCCGCTGAGTTCGGACCTGGCAGCGCGGTGTGATGGTGCCATCGACGCACGCAGGTTGCGCGCCCTGCGTCCTGGCTGGTGCCGGCGCGCTACCGGCAGGCGTCGTGAACGCGTGCTGCCCGGTGCATCGACGCGGCGCTGTGTGAGGCCTCGGGGCCGCGAACCAAGGCGGCGGTGGACGAGTTAATCTCCCCTATGCACACTCTCCTTCGCTATCTGCGGCCCTACTGGCGCTTCGTTATCCTGGCGCTCGTCCTCGCCACGATCAACCAGGTCTTCTCGCTGCTTGACCCGTTGATCCTCCGCCACGTGGTGGACGACTACGCCGTCCAACGTGACCAATTCACACAGGCGCAGTTCATCAAGGGAATTCTCACACTGCTTGGCATGGCGGTTGGTGTCGCCTTCGTCAGCCGAGTGGCAAAGAATTTTCAGGACTATTTCGTGAACGTGGTCGTACAGCGCGTGGGCGCCGACCTCTATTCAGACGGCATTCGGCACTCGCTCGCGCTGCCATTCCAGACCTTCGAAGACCAGCGCAGCGGCGAGACACTCGGCAAGCTGCAGAAGGTCCGCTCGGACACGGAGAAGTTCATCAACCAGTTCGTGAACTTCGTGTTCACCACGCTGGTTGGCGTCGTGTTCGTGATGATCTACTCGTGGCGAATCCACTGGACCATCGCGCCGGCCTTCATGCTGACTGTGCCGATTCTCGCGTTCATCAGCTCGTCGCTGAGCAAGCGCGTGAAGACCATCCAGAAAACCATCGTGAAGGAAACGACTGCACTGGCAGGCGCCACCACGGAGTCGTTGCGCAACATCGAGCTGGTAAAGAGTCTTGGTCTCGCGAAACAGGAGGAGCTCCGTCTCAACGCGACGACTGGCAAGATCCTCCAGCTCGAGCTGAAGAAGGTGCGCTACATCCGCTCCATCAGCTTTGTGCAGGGCACGGCCGTGAACTTTATCCGGACGTGCATCCTGTTCCTGATGCTCTACCTGATCTTCGAGCACAGGATGAGCGTTGGCCAGTATTTCTCGCTGCTCATCTACAGCTTCTTCATCTTCGGTCCGATGCAGGAGCTGGGCAACGTGGTCAACACCTTTCGCGAGACGGAAGCGTCGTTGGAGAACTTCGACGCCATCTTCAAGATTCCCATCGATCCAAAGCCGGTGGACCCCATCGCCGTCGACGACCTGCGCACGCTCGGCTTCGAGGGCGTGAGCTTCACGCACGCCACCGCCGCACAGGCCGCGTTGTCCGACGTGTCGTTCGACGTACAGCGTGGCCACACGATCGCGTTCGTCGGACCATCCGGCGCGGGCAAGACGACGCTCGTGAAGCTGCTCGTCGGCCTCTACCGGCCGAGTCACGGCCGCATTCTGTACAACGGCGTATCGAGCGAACGCGTGGACCTCGACAAATTTCGCGAGCGCATCGGGTTCGTCACGCAGGATGCACAGCTGTTCAGCGGCACCATTCGCGAGAACCTCTTGTTCGTGCGGCCGGACGCCACGGATGAGCAATGCCTGGACGTGCTGCGGAGAGCGGCGGCGAACTCGATGCTGACACGCGCCGATCAAGGTCTCGATACTGTCATCGGCGAAGGCGGCATGAAGATCTCTGGCGGCGAAAAACAGCGGCTCTCCATTGCGCGCGCACTCCTTCGCGAGCCCCAACTTCTCGTGTTCGACGAAGCGACTAGTTCGCTCGACTCGCTCACCGAGGAAGAGATCAGCCGAACGATGCGGGATGTCGCGGAAGGCGCCGATGTGATTACCGTGCTGATCGCACACCGGTTGAGCACCGTGCTGCATGCGGACCGTATTTTCGTCCTCGAACGCGGCCGCGTGATCGAGGAGGGAAAGCACGACGACCTGCTTGCCAGAAAGGGCTTGTACTATGCGATGTGGAGGCAACAGGTGGGCGAGCGCCGCCCCTCGTCGGCCGGTCCGGTGGCGGCCGGCGCCGTTCAATCGCTGGCGGTCGCCGGAGATTAATCTAGAGGCGAACCCGGACTATTCACCCTCTTCTGCGCGCCAAGTTGCCCGAAAGGGGTACTCGGCGCGTACCATATGACTAGAAATGCAACAGCTGTTGTGATCCGCATCACATGCAAATGCCTCGCATTTTGAGCCAACTGTTGCGCAAAGCCGCAGTTTTTGTGTCAGTTAGCAAACGACCTCAACATTAAGTCGTGCGCCGGTATGGTCTTATGACTCGGGCGGAAGTGGCATGATGCTCGCGAGTCTGTTCAGAATATGAACGGACCTGTCCCACAAGAAGAGATATCGGTCACGTTGTCCGAGCGACAACGCTTTGGATCGCGTGGCGACGCCACGTCATCTAGCGACGATCGCAGAGAGTTCGCGGCCGCGGATGTGCTGCGGTCGCAATCAGCGTCCCGCGCGAGCGCTGCCATTATCGTGGCGGTGTTGCAACTCGGTCTGCTGCATCGGGTTACCGATGGGGCAACGCTGGACCGCACCATCGTCAGCGTCATTGGCGTCGTCGCGACGTACATGCTGATGGTGGGGTCGATCCAAGAAATCATCAAGCGTCATGGTCGGGCCTCACCACTACTCGTCAGCGTTGCGCTCTTCACCGACCTGCTGTTTGTCTTTGGCATCACCATCGCCGCCACCTCGCCTGAGCATTACGAACGTGCCCTGTTCGGGACGATTGTCGTCGTCCACGTCGCGAATTTCTTCTTCGGGCGACGTCAGGCATGGCGCGTTGTGCAGGCTGGTATCGGCGGATATCTACTCCTCATCACGTCTGCCGTCGCGCGTGGCCTCCATGTCGAGGTCGCCGAGGAAGTGTGGACGCTTTCAATGTGCGTTGCGGGCGTGGTATTGATCGTCGTGCAAGCCGGCGATGTCCGTCGTCGCCTGAAAACGATTGTGCGACTCTTCGAGCACGCGGAGCTGGGGGATTTCTCCCGCGAGTATGACGTCGTGGCGGATAGTCGCCCCGACGCGATCACGCGCGTCGGACGCGCCTACAATGGCGTCCGCGCGCAATTGGCCAGCATGGTGCTGACCGATCCACTGACGGGATGTCTCAACCGTCGCGGCTTTGACCAGGCGCTCACGCGCGAGGTCGGTCGTTCGACGCGCGCTGGAAGTGAGTTCGCATTGCTCGCCGTCGACCTCGACCACTTCAAGCAGGTCAACGACACGTACGGTCACCTCGCCGGCGACGTCGTGCTACGCGCCGTCGGGTCACTGCTGATCAAGGCCGGCCGTGCCGGCGACGTCGTCGCCCGCGTCGGCGGTGAGGAGTTCGCGATTCTACTCGCCGAGACGGGATCGGCGGGTGCTCACCTGTTTGCAACGCGCCTGTGTGAATTGATCCGCGAGTACCCGTTCGCGATTGGAAGTCGCGTCGCTCCGGTCACGATCACGACGAGCATTGGTGTGGCCGTCGGATCGCCACGCGGCGTGCCGAATTTTGCGGAGTTGCTCTGGTCTCGTGCCGACGACGCGTTGTACGATGCCAAGCGCGCCGGTCGCGATTCGGTGCGCGCGTGGAGCGCGATCACTCGCCGCTCGGGCGACTATGCAACGATCCGACTCGTGTCCGGTGACGAAGAGTCGGATGTTCTGTAAGGCAGATCTCGCTGCACGCAGCCGAAATTTCGCCGAGATGTGAGGGCGAAGAATTCGGTGAAGGCTACAGTCACAAATGAACCAATGGCAAGAATCCTCATTAACCGCAGAGGACGCAGAGGAGCAGAGGGCGCCGAGGACTGCGCCAACCCCGACCTTCTGTAATCGCCGTTCATTGGCGTACAATTGCTTACTCGTGGAACGACCAAACTGTTCGCTGTTTGCAGTTGTGGTTCTCTGCGTTCCTCTGCACCTCTGCGTCCTCTGCGGTT
>JBDTXZ010000093.1:0-8573 GCA_040005935.1 bacterium
GGCCGGTTGCGGTGATCATCTCGGGTGGCAATATCGACGAGGCGCGCTGGCGGTCTATCGTAGAGGCTTCGGCGCCACGCGCGTAGTTGTCCTCGCGAGAGCTCGGCGTGCCTGAACGCAGTAGAGGAATCGCATGTGTGCTGCCAAACGGCCAACTGCGACAGTCAGCTGCGACTGAAAACTGCAAACTGAAACACGGCAACTGCGTGATCGCGGATTTGCCCGCGTCGTTGCAGCGAGATCCGCGTAGCTTTCGCGGCACGGCGAGTCGTTCCTGATACTCCTTTTTCCGTCGGGTGCTGAGGGGCTACTGCCTGCAGCCCTCTCCCTTATCGCCCGAGCATCCGATCGCCCCAGCGTCACCTGCGCGGCGCGGATCGGCACCTGCGGTCACGGCCTTATCGCCGAACGTAATCACCGCTGCGTAGCCCATCCGCAACTCGCCTGGAAGTGAAATGCGCTGGAACGCGTGACCGAGCGTGGTGAGTTCACGCATCATCGATGGCGAGAAGCCGTCTTCGATCTGGATGAGATATTCGGCTCGCGCTTCGCCCCGCTGCTGACCGATGAGGAAACGCGGCAGTTCGATGGCGCGCTGCGCATCGAGGTGCTGATCGAGCACGCCGACCACCGCGGAGTAGACCGCCGATGTAATCCATGAATTTCCGGCTGCTGCTGCTGCGAGGACTGGACGACGCGCGGCGCCGTCGCCGCGAAAAGCGATCGTTGGCGCGAGCGTACTGCCGTGGCGGGCGTTCGGCAGGCGAGCACCGTATTCGTCCGGATCGCTTCCATACGAATTCAACTTGTCGTTGTAGAGGAAGCCCAATCCAGGCGACACGTAGAAGTTGCCGCCCCACGTACCCAACGTCTGCGTAACGCTCACGACATTTCCGTCGGCGTCGGCGACGGCGAACGCCGTCGTGCCCGTCTTGTGACAGAATCGCTCGCCGAAGAATGCATCATGATCCGAACACTGCGACTCTGATTCATCGCGTGTGTCGATCGATGACACGCGCTTGCCAGACGGCGTCGCGCACGGCAAGCTGTCGCCGCGAATGTCGTTTGGCGAAAGCACGTGATGCGCATCGAAGCAGCGCCAGCGTGCGCGTGCTGAATCCTTACTGAGATATGCGTCGAGCTTCACGGGCCACAGGCCTGGATCGGCAATGCGGCCGCGCCCACCGGGCACGAGCTTCCATGATTCGAGCATCGCATGCAAAGTCGCCGCGTCCTCGGTATATGCCTTCATGGAGTTTTGCTGCTCGAGCAGGTTGAGTTGCGACACGAGCGTTGCACCGCCGGAGACAGGCGGCGCGCTCGAATACAGGGTGTATCCTCGATAGGTTCCAGCGACTGGTTCGCGCTCGGCGGCGTAATACCGCGACATGTCGCTCGTTCGCATCGCGTTGCCCTGCCCGCGCAAATCGGCGACGATGCGCCGAGCGATGGATCCACTGTAGAACACGGCGGCTCCGCTGTCGGCAATCGATCGCAGTGTGCGCGCGAGATCTGCATTCTTCAGCGTATCGCCGGCCTTGAGAGGCTCGCCCTTTACGAAGAACAGCGCACGGCTCCCGGGATACTTCAGAAAGTGCTCGCGCTCAGTGCTCAGTGTTGTCGCGAGCCCTTCGCTCACGATATAGCCCTGCTCCGCCGCGCGAATCGCCGGCGCGACGACGTCGGACCACGTGACTTTGTGGCTGCCATACTTCTTCCAGGCGAGCTCCATTCCGGCCAGTGTGCCGGGGACATTCACCAGGACCGGACCGTCCGCTGGGCTCATGCCTCGGCGAAGGAGTGCGCCGTTGGCCAAGGTCGCCTCTTCAGGTGCACGCGTCATGAACTCGATGAGCGTCGGCCGTTCCATGGGCTTCATGCTCACGATCATTTGCCCGTATCCACCAAGCCCACTCGCATCAGGCTCGACGACGCCAAGCGCGAAGGAGACCGCCACGGCGGCGTCGACGACATTGCCGCCCTTTCGCAGCACTTCGAGGCCCGCGGCGGTCGCAATTGGATGCGCGCTCGAGATGGCGGCGTGACCGGTGGCGGCGTCGCGCAACGGCGGACGCTCGCGCACTGCCTCGTGCATCACCTGCTCGAGCGCTGCGTCCGACGTCGATGCAAGCGCGCGCTCGGTGTACGCCACGCGCAGTGCGTCCCACCGCGCGTGACGCGCCGGCGAATCACGGAAGTAGAGCGTGTCCATGCGAGCCCCGAACGCCGCGAACGCGTCGGCATTTCGCTGGCGACGATTGGATGTCGGCAAGGCTGACGACGAAAGGCCCGCGTCGGGAGCAACTGGTGCATTCACGAACCACAAGCGTCCCGTGGTGCCGAGATCGTCGCGTCGTTCGCGATCGCCAAGGCGATCTGGGTCTCCATTGTAGCCAACATCCGGGCCCGGCAGTTCAACGAGCGCAATGATGCCGCCGTCAGGTGACCACGCAGGCTCGGCGCGACGAGCGCTGATGAAGTTGATGTACCTGGCATCTGGTGTCGTCACCCACACACCGGCGCGTCCGTTGCGCGTCGCAAAGGCAATGCGATCACCGCGCGGCGACCATGCGGGGTGCTCGGCGTCGCGGTCCTCGACGACGACGCGATCGGAATCGCCCGCGACATAGCGAACGCGCAGTCGAGTCCGATCTTCGCGAACGGTAGAATAGGCGACGCGATTGCCGTCGGACGACCACGTGGGCCAATGCTCGGCACCGTTCTCTCCCTTGGTGAGACGACGCTCGACGCCTTCCTTCGTTCGCAACCAGATCTTAGAGGCGGCACCTCGCCCTCGGGAAAAAATAATTGTGCCGTCTTTACCGACAGACGCTTCGCCTTCCGGTTCGAGCGACGTCGTGATGCGCTCGGGAGCGGTCGCCGCGCCAGTCGCGCTCAGCGAGACGCGATAGAGGTCGCCGTTCCCCGTTGCATCGGACGTGTAGATGATTGCGGTTCCGTCGCGTGTCCAGGATGGGTGCCGGTCCCACGCTGGACCAGACGTCAGCTGCGTCCACGCACCGTTGTCTCCTGCCGAGCGAACCCAGATGTCACCGCGAATGCTCAGCGCGAGCCGTCCGTCGGCGACGTACGCGGGATTCCTCGCGCCGACGAGTGTGGTATCGGCTGGGCGGGGAGCGGCTGCGGCGAGCTGCGCACAGGCGAGAAGTAGAACGGAAAGCATCGATGGGCGGGCACGGGACTGCTGAGTGAGGCGCGATGAAGAATGCACGCAGAAGCGACGAGCCGCGAGGAACGCCATCGCAACTGCAACTGCGCGTTTGCTGAGTGCTGATGCGGCTAGCGATGCTGCCGCAGACGAAAGCGGCGCACCAGGAACCTGGTGCGCCGCTCTCAACAAACAGTCAGCTTGATTTACGGCCGCTCGACGTTTCGATCTTCGAATCCGGGGTTGCGCGATTCGCCGCCGAGTGAGTTGCCGCTCGGACGACTGGGCTGCGTACCGCTCGCACCGCGTGGCTGCGTGTTGTTCGCGATACCGATCTCGCGATCACCCTGAAAGCGAGTCGAGCCGTTCTGCGTTCCGTTCGGCGCATTGTTCGTGTCGCTATTCATCTGCGACTGGAGACGCGCCGCGCGATTTGCTCCGCGCGCTTCACCACCACGACGGCCGATCGCCGCCATGTGTTCGCGATTCTTGCTGACGGTGACGCCGCCCTTCCGTCCTGCGGCGCGAGCTTCGCCAGCGTCGAACTCATGGGCCGTGCCCTTTTCGTGCGCCGCGCGACCACCCTTGCTCGCGATCTCACGCTGCTTGCTGCGATCCATCGATGCAAATCCGCGGTTGCTTCGCCCACGCGGAGCTGAGCCAGATTCTGGCGCGCCATCAGGACGCGCGACGTTCTCGCCGTTGGAAGGGTGAGCGACGCGCGCACTTTCGTTCGAGATTTCACGCTGCTGTTCCCGATCTGCGCCGAAGCTGCGCTCTTCATTATTCGGTCTGATCGCCATTACCGCTCCTCCTGAAGTTTATGGGCGGCCCTTTACGGTCCGCGACCCTTGCGTTGTGTGCAAACTGCGGACCCGTTTGCTGACTGGCGCCCACATAACTGTTTACACAGCACCTTTTTCCCGGCCCGTTACAAGGCAAAGGCCGGGCCGTCGCGAGCTATATTTCGCGGCCATGTCGCTCTCTATCCGTCTTCTGGGCACTTCAGCGTCCCGCCCGACAGTCGAACGCAACGTCGCCTCCATCGCCGTTGTGCGTGAAGGAGAGACGCTGCTGTTCGACTGCGGAGAGGGCACCCAGCGCCAGATGATGCGATATGGGGTCTCGTTCGGCCTCGACGACATCTTCTTCACGCATTTCCATGCCGACCACGTGATCGGCGTGATTGGTCTCCTGCGCACAATGGCGCTCCAGGGGCGAGCCGAGGCGCTGCGGCTTTGGGGGCCGCGCGGGGCCACGCGCACGCTCAAGCGCGCTGAAGAGTTCGGCATGGACCGCTTGTCGTTCCCGCTGGAGATCGCAGAGTTAGACCCCGGCCAACGCATCGCGCGAAAGGACTACTCCATCGAGGCATACGGTGTCGATCACCGCGGCGCGCGAGCAATTGGCTACGCGCTGATCGAAGATGACCGAAAAGGACGATTCAACCCGGATCACGCACGCGAGCTCGGCATTCCGGAGGGCCCGCTGTGGGGCGAAATTCATCGCGGACGGTCAGTGTCGCTCGACGACGGGCGCGTCATTGAGCCATCGGAGCTCGTCGGCGCGCCACGGTCCGGTCGGAGGATCGTGATTACCGGCGACACCAGACCATGTTCGGCGACGATTGAAATCGCGCGAGGCGCAGACGTACTCGTCCACGAGGCCACGTTCGGCGATGAGGAAGCCGCGCGTGCCGTGGAGACTGGGCATTCGACAGCGCGCGAAGCAGCCATGGTAGCGCGCGATGCTGGCGTCGGCACATTGCTGCTCACGCACTTTTCAGCGCGCTATTCCCGTGACGCGGCAGACCTCGGGAAAGAAGCGCGACAGTGCTTTGAGCGGACGCTGATTGGGAAGGACGGCATGGAGCTCGAGGTACCGTATCGAGATGCTGCTTCAGGCTGAGCAACGAGGTGCAGATCCTTCGACTCGCTTCGCTCGCTCAGGATGACAACCCAGATCCTTCGACTCGCTTCGCTCGCGCAGGATGACAAAATACTGCCGTCAGGACAACAAACTTTCCCGAAGTCGATACTAGGCGGTTTCGACTTCAGTCGAGTTGGACAGGACATCGGGCCGGCTCACAGGCATGGAGCGCCCGAACAGCCGCTTGATCTCGGCGTCGTTCAGCTGCTCGAGCACGTTGTCGGGAATGAGCCGAGCAGTCACGCTGCGCGCTTCGGGGCCCTGATTGAGGACCCAATTATAGCGGTCAAGGCGCGAGGTACGACCGTCGGGATGACGGAAGAGAATCATCGAATTGCTGGAGCTGGGCGACTGAATGCTCACGCCCCAGATGGTGCCGTCGGGCGCGGTGAAGCTTTTTGTCTTCATGATCTCTGTTAGCGGAGTTCAGCCGACAAGCGTCGGCGAAAGCGGTTGGCGGCCGGCATATCCAGAATCCAGATCGTGCCAGAACTGCACCGAGGGCTCGCCAAGCTGCCAGCACAGCAGCATGGGCCGGCCATCGAGCTCGCTCGGGAAGTCGATCAACCCGATGCGGCGATCTTTCAACTGAATGCCGAGTGACTCGAGTTCTGCCTGAAAACTGTCGACCTCACGAGCCATCTTCTGGATGCGGCGCTCGAGGGCGATCACGCGCGGGTCGGGAAGATCCGAGTGCGCGCCAGCGGTGATTAGGTCAAGCTCGACAACGGCTTCTTGCCAGCGCCTATGCTCGCGCACGACGTCCTCGACGATTTTGCGCACGAGAGGAAGCGTGCGATTGGCCTGATCGACGGTGAAAAGCTGCATGGTAGGAATCTAGTGAGATTCAGTCGGGCTCGGCGAACAGTTGCTCGCGACGACGGTTGGCGAGTTCGTTCAGCTCCCGATCTTCATCCGTCTCGAGCACCAATGAGGGGACCGGCGCCGGGTTTCCTTCGTCGTTCAGGTGTACGAACGTGAGCCAGCACTCGTTGGTATGACGCCGGATGCCCGAGGCGATGTGCTCGGCGTAGACGTTGGCGAGCACCGACATTGACGTCCGACCGACGCGAACCACGCGCGCCCGAACCTCGACCAGCTCCCCGACGAAGATTGGCTCCTTGAACAGGATTCGGTCGATCGAGAGTGTCGTGACTTGTCCCTTGGCATGACGCATGGCGCTGAGGGCGGCGCAGCGGTCCACCATGTTCATCACGACGCCGCCGAACACCGATGGCTTGCGCAATCCATTGGCCTGATGCGGCATCATGAGGTCGGCGACGACGGCCTTCGAGGCACGTGGCGTCGAGGCGCGGACGTCCGCGGCTGTCATCGTGATGCCATGTAGACGGCTGAACCGCGGCGCGCATCGGCGACCTTGGTTTCGGATCCGTAGCTCGCGGCTTCGTCGAACGCACGCGAGAGGGCGTGTCGCGTTGGCGCGTCCAGGCGTGGTCCGTCGAGCCAGAAGATGTGCGTTGCCGGAGCGGACACTGGACCGATCGGCCATTCGCGCGAAGTGCTGTCGCGCATCGAGAGCCGAGCGTCGCCCGAGGCGTCGTAGCGCACGACAACGGAATATGCGCCGTGTCGCCAGACCTCACGCAATCCGTCGGACGAGCTCATTGGCAGCGATGACTCGACGTCCTGCCACCACGCGGGCTGAGCGAACGTGATGGGAAAGAGTGGCAGCACATGACCTGCATCGCCTTCGCCGGAGCCAGGAAGCGCGTAGGCGATTGCCGGGCCGCCTGCTGACGCCGTGATGGAGAAGCTGCTCGGGTCGAGCCGGTAGTGCGCGAGCAAGTCAGTTGCGCGCACTCCGCGGTCGTCGAGGCTGATGCGAACCGAGTCGAGCACGCTCTTGAGGGCACTGTCGCGACGACGTTCGACGTCGCCGATGGCTGCGCCGACGACATCGGAGGCTGAGGCGGCGCGGCCAGTGCGGAGGTCGATGACGCCGCGGCGGCTCACGTGCCAGAGCGGTGCGCGCACGCGCTCGACGTCCGTATGCAGTGAGTAGGACACGAAGGGCCCGTGCGCGGCATCTATATCGAGTGTCGCCGATGCGCGAAGCAACGGCTCCTCGTCGGGCTCCTCGTAGAGGCCCAACCGACGGTCGTCCGGGTGCGCGCGCGCGTATTCTCTCGCAAGGCGCGGAACGAGGCTATCGGTAAAGACGATGGTGGAGTCGCCAGTACGGAGGTCGCGCCGATAGACACTCTGCCTGACGAGGTCCGCCTTGGTAAAGGACAGGTCGTTGTCGACGACATACAACTCGAAGAAGCGCCCGCCGACCTGCGCGAGGTTGATGGGCGCACCCCTGACGCGAATGCCTTTTGCGTCGCTGGTCACCCAGAACGTCGAGTCTCCGGCCGCGAGCACAAATTCGGCGGTAGGAGGCGCTGGGGAAAGCAAAGCGGAGTGGGCGGCGTCGCCGCAGGCGGTCAGGGCCGCGAGGAGCGGAAGGAGGAGCAGCTGGCGCATCGCCACGAAATATAGCGCGAAAACCCGATCGCCCGGCGCGAAAGCTGCCAAAGAGAGTTCTGCTGCCGAGTAGATTTGTCGCTAACCATCTTCCCCGACCACCGTGTCCGTTCGTCGTTCGCGCATGCTCTGCTGCGCCGTGTTGCTCGTTAGCGTGTCCGCGTCTGCCTGCTCCGCCTCGGAGCGTGGGAAGGGTTCACCGAGCGCACAGGGAGGTTCGGCGGCTGGACCGGATACGACGGCGGCCGCCGTCGTGGCGAAGGCGGCGGCAGACACAGGTCGAGAGCGCGTTACGCCCCCCGCGTCGCCGGCGCCTGCATCGGCGGCGAATCGTACGGTCGCTCGCATCAATGTCGACAGTGCGTTTCCGGTGGTGCGTGCACTGTACGTCAACCGCTTCGCGGCGCAGAGCAGCAAGCGCATGAAGCAGTTGATTCAGTGGGCGGACGAAACGGAGATCAACGCGCTCGTCATCGATATGAAGGACGAGTTCGGGTTGAACTACGCGCCGTCGAATCCCGAATTCGCCAGGAACGCTGGGACGTCCGGCACGGTCAAGGGATTGCCTGCGATGCTCGACACGCTCCGCGCGCATCACATCCTGCCGATTGCGCGGATGGTCGTCTTCAAGGATTCCGTGACGGCGCGCGTGCATCCCGAATGGACCATTCGCAAGCAGGACGGCTCGGTGTGGCGCGACAAGAAGTCGCTCGCGTGGGTCAATCCGTACCATCACGAGCTGTGGGACTACAACATTGGCGTGGCTGAAGAGTTGGTGAAAATGGGATTCGGCGAGGTGCAGTTTGATTACATCCGATTCCCCGAGCCGTATCCGTCGCTCCCTCAGCAGGTTTTTCCGGACAGCAAGGACGTGAAGAAGCCGGATGTCCTCGCTGCGTACCTGAAGGAAGCGAACGGACGCCTCGATAAACTCGGCGGGCGCACGACGGCTGACATCTTCGGCCTGGTTACTACCGTGGGCGGACCG
>JBDTXZ010000094.1:0-8572 GCA_040005935.1 bacterium
AGCGATGATGCGATCCAGAGCGTGGAAAGGCAACCGCCCGACTACCCGCCTCGGGCGTAACGATGCACCTTATCGCACTCGTCACCCTCACCCGGACTGTCCGATGCGCGCTGCCCGACTATTCACTCTCGCCAGTGTCTTCCTCGCGGCCTGCGCCCCGCGCGGCGGCGTCGCGAGCGCTCCGTCTTCGAGCAACGAGTACGACGTCATCATCGAGAATGGTCGCGTGATTGACGGAACGGGCGCCGCCTGGTATTACGGCGACGTCGCGCTACGTGGCGATCGCATTGCCGCCATTGGGCCGCGTGGCGCATTCACGCGCGCCCACGCGCCGTCGCGCATCGACGCGACCGGACACGTCGTGGCACCGGGATTCATCGACATCCAGGCGCAATCGTACGACAACTTCATGGTCGGCGACGGCAAGGCCGTGTCGATGATCACGCAAGGAATCACAACCGCCATACTCGGCGAAGGCAGCACGCCAGCACCGGCGAACGACAAACTGCTCGCCCTCGAAACCGATACGGCGTCAATTGCGCTGATGCGCCGCTTCATGGGCCCGCATGGCTTCGGCGATTGGCTGCAATTCATGGTGACGCGCGGCGTGTCGCAAAACGTTGGCTCGTTTGTGGGCAACGGAACGGTGCGCGTGTATGGCAAGGGCGGCTCGATGGGTCAGGCATCGCGCGTCGAAGTGGATACGATGCAGGCCATGGTGCGCCGCGCCATGCAAGACGGCGCGTTCGGCATTGCCAGTGCGCTCATCTATCCGCCGAACACCTACGCGAACACCGAAGAGTTGATCGCGATCAACAAGGCCGCTGCACCATTTGGCGGCGTCTACATCACGCACATGCGCAGCGAAGGCGACAAGTTTCTCGAGGCCATCGACGAAGCCATTCGCATTGGCAAGGAGGCCGGCGTGCCGGTGGAGATCTACCACCTGAAGGCGAGTGGCGTTCGCAACTGGCCCAAGATGAAGCTGGCAATCGCCAAGATCGATTCGGCGCGCTTGGCAGGCCAGGACGTGCAGGCGGACATGTACCTCTACCCTGCCGGTGGCAATTCCTTCGCGAGCTGCATTCCTCCCAAGTATGCCGCTGACGGCAAGCTGCTCGACAACCTGAAGGACCCCGCCTTGCGTGCGACGATCGTGCAGGAAATGCACGCGCGCGACGCCGGCTACGAAAACCTCTGTGAGCTCGGCACACCGGCGAACGTCATGGTCGTGGGATTCACGAAACCCGAGTACCAAAAGTTCGAAGGACGGCGCCTCTCTGAAATCGCGGCTGCGCTCAACAAGGATTGGGCCGAGGTGATCATCGACCTCAACGTCGCGGAGAAGGCTGGGCTGGGAGAGATCCTCTTCCTCATGAGCGAGGAGAACATCGCCAACCAGATTCGTCAGCCGTGGATGAAGTTTGGAACAGACGCCGGTTCGTCGGACCCGGCGACGGCAAAAGGACTCACGCATCCGCGTGGGTACGGAAACTTTCCTCGCCTGCTAGGCAAGTATGTTCGCGAAGAGAAGGTGACAACGCTGGAAGACGCCGTACGCAAGGCGTCGTCCGCCGTTGCCACACGGCTGTCACTCGCGGATCGTGGCGTGATCAAGCAGGGACTGAAGGCCGACATCGTTGTGTTCGACCCGAACACGATCATCGACAACGCGACATTCGATAAGCCGCACCAGCTATCGACAGGAGTGCGTGATGTCTTTGTGAACGGCACGGCGGTAGTGCGCGACGGAAAGCATACCGGCGCCAAACCCGGTCAAGTCGTGACGGGCCCGGGCTACGTTCACTGACATCTCACGTCTTTCGTCGTGATAGCCGCGCCGGGTGTAATTGAAATGCGACCCCGCGCGTCGTACGGTACGCGTGAAAACCGCGTCGATCGATGGTGAAGGCAGTGCTGATCGATAGCGCGTGGCCGAGCACGACGAGACTCGCGTCGGCGAAGTCCATGGGGACGTCCGAATAGCGGTCCATCAACCGCGCCGCCTCGCGCAATGCCGGGAGCTCGAGCCCGAGCACAGGAATTTCAGCGGCAACAAGAAAATCGATGACGATGGCGCCGCGCGCGCCACCGCGCGCCACCATGTGACATGCTTCGGTGACAACGGCTTCGGTGGTGACGCATCGATCCGCGAGCAACTCCATCTCGCGCGCGCACTCGCGATGCCATTGATCCCGCGCGTCGAGCGTCGCTACAATTGGTCCGGTGTCGAGCAGGACGTCGCGGCGCCGCTCGATTGTCACTCGCGCCAGTTGTGTTCGCGCAGTCGGCGCGCAAGCTCGTCCCGCTCGAGCGCCGGCCGGTCGAGCGCGACGGCCCCGATAAACGGCGCAAGACGTTCGCGCACGGCAAGCGGCTTGGCGACGCGAGCTTTCGCAGTCCCGGCGTCCAGCCCGAGGTAGGCAATGAGCGCCTCGCGCACGACGGCTGAGCGCTTGACGCCAGCGTCGCGTGCGCGACTGGAGAGCAGGCGGGCAAGATCGCCCGGCAGGCGGAGAGTCAACTGATCATCCATGCAGTGCAATGTAGTGCAAATGCAGTGCGCACGGAAGGCGTGAAGGAGCGTAGATCCGACTCGCTGCGCTACTGACCGTTGGTCGGCTCGCGACCGGCAACGCGGCGCCCGATGTCGACTGCCTTGAAACCGGCGTCGCCCCAATTGATGACGAACACGCTGAATCCCTGCTTCATGCGCAACTCGATGTCCGTCGCCGTCGAGGGATATCCGCATGGCACGTTGAACTCCTTGCACGCCGCCAATACCTGCTGGATCGCTCCCTCCCATCCCGCTTCGTCGAGCACGCGCTTGCCCGTTGAATCCGTCGTCGAGAATACGCCGCGCAACGTGCCCGCCCCCGGGAACAACACGCCAATGCCCTTGACCGCCGCAATGTCGCGCACGTGGGCAAGCCCAACCTTGCTCTCGACGATCGTGAAATTCACCAGCTCCCCATTGGGATTCAGCGGCCACACATCAGCCTTGTTCGCATACTCCGCCGCCGTCATTCCCCACGCGGCCGGTGCGCCGCCGACATCATCGGGACGCGTGCCGCCCATGGATTTTGGCCGCATCATGGCCAGCCCCTGCTTCACCTCGTCAGCGCTTTCCACCCCGACGAACACAATGCCACTGACACCAAGATTGAGTTGTCTCGCAATACGATCCGCCGCCTTTGCCGGATCAGGTGCGATCTCTGGCGTCTTCACGAACAAGGGATGCGGGAGCCGCCTCACTGGCAACTTCACCAGCGCGCCGCCAGCAAACATTCCTTGTGCGAATTGCGAAAAGACGGGAAACGCTCCGTCGTAATTTCCTTCCATGCTGCCATCGAACACGTAGTCGGCCGTCGCGTTGCCCAACGCATCGAGCGCGAGCTGAGCGGGCGTCTTCATGGAATCCGCAGGCAACGGTGGCGCACCACGCCCACCTCGGCGATTACTTGGCGCGTAGAGCCCGAACGCCGGCTTCCGCGCCGCCAACAAGTCGACCACAGGATTCATGTGCGTCTGCGCCAACCCCGCGACGGGAATCCCAAACGTCATCGCGGCCTGTGCCGCTAGTAACACTCGTCCACGCACGTCTGCCATCCTTTAGGGAATTCTGTCGTTGAATGCTTACATGAATACCCGCAACGTCAAACGGCGCGCACCGCGCAGTTCGCAACACCGCATCCCGCGCGGTTACTATTCCTTCGTGCTCAATGAGACGGTTCGAATGCGATACGCGACCCTGATACTTCTCGCCGGCACATCACTCGGCGCACAGACGGTGCAGCGCGGACTCACCGCTGTCGAGGGGCTCAAAGTCGGACACCACACGCTGAGCGGGCGGCCGACGGGCTGCACCGTCATCATCGCCGAGCGCGGTGCAGTAGCCGGCGTGGATGTGAGGGGTGCTGCGCCGGGCACGCGCGAAACAGACCTGCTCAACCCCGTGAACCTCGTGCCAATGGTTCACGCCATCGTGTTGTCGGGCGGAAGTGCATTTGGCCTCGATGCGGCCACAGGTGTGATGAAGTACCTCGAAGAACGAGACATCGGGTTTGACGTACGCATCGCGAAGGTGCCCATCGTGCCCGCGGCCGTCATCTATGACCTTCCCGTTGGCGATCCAAAAATCCGGCCCGATGCAGAGTGCGGTTACAAAGCTGCGGCCGCGGCGACGACTGGCGCGGTTGCCGAAGGTGACGTTGGCGCTGGCGCGGGCGCGACAGTCGGAAAATTGTTCGGCCCGGCGCACGCAATGAAGGGCGGCACGGGTTCGGCCTCCATTACGCTGCCAAATGGCCTGACAGTCTCGGCGATCGTCGTCGTCAATGCGGTGGGTGACATCATCGATCCCGCAACAGGACAAGTCGTCGCAGGAACGCGCACGGCCGATGGCAAGTCACTCGCCGACGCACGCAAGTTGCTCCGCGCCGGCGGAACACAACCACAAAATCGCATCGGTGAGAACACCACACTCGGTGTCGTCGCCACGAATGCCACGCTGACCAAGGCGCAGGCGACAAAGGTGGCGCAGATGGCGCAGGACGGTTTTGCCCGCGCCATATCACCGTCGCACACCATGAATGACGGTGACACAATCTTCGCCATGGCCACCGGGACACGCAGCGACGCAGCGGACGTCACGACCATCGGCGCTCTTGCGGCCGACATGATCGTCGAGGCCATTCTAAGAGCCGTTCACCAATCGAAGGGGCTGCCCGGCTATCCGGCGGTGCGGGACCTTGCGCCCAGGCGGTAGGCCAATCGCGCGGTGACGCTTCACCTTCCAATCTTGCTCGGCTACTCGGCGCTGATGATCGCGCTGGGTCTCTTCGTAGGGCGTCGCGTCAAGACGACGGAGGGCTTTTTCGTCGCGAGTCGCGGTCTTGGGCCCGGACTGCTCTTCTCCACGATGCTGGCAGCGAACATCGGCGCGGGCTCGACGGTTGGCGCGGCGGGGCTTGGCTATCGCGACGGACTGTCAGCGTGGTGGTGGGTTGGTTCCGCGGGCATCGGGTCGTTGATCCTTGCGTTCTGGATTGGTCCGCGCATGCGACGCGTGGCCGCATCGCACGGGTTGCACACAGTGGGCGACTACCTCGAGCACCGATATTCACCAACGGTTCGCGTGGTTGTCGCGCTGCTGCTGTGGATGGGAACGCTCGCAATACTCGCCGGTCAACTCATCGCGATGTCGACGTTGCTCACCGTTGTCGCTGGCGTACCGAAATGGGTTGGGTGCGTTTTAGGCGGCGTTGTGATTTCGGCGTACTTCTCCGCGGGCGGTCTCTTGTCGAGCGCGTGGGTGAACGTGTTTCAACTCACCATCAAGCTGGTCGGATTTTCTCTCGCGCTGCCAATCGCGCTGTCGCACGCAGGCGGATGGAGCGCCGTGGTGCAGCGTCTCCCAGTGGACGATGGCTATTGGAGCGTATGGCAGAATGGTGCGTCGGGATGGAAGTATCTCGCGCTGCTCGGACCGGCGTTCATCGTGTCGCCTGGTTTGTTGCAGAAGATTTTCGGTGCGCGCGACGATCGCACCGTGCGCCTTGGGACGGCGGCCAACGCAATAGGGCTTCTCGCGTTCGCATTCGTGCCGCCCGTACTCGGCATCATCGCGCGCTCGTTGCATCCCACGTTGGAAAACGCGCAGCTGGCTTTGCCCACATTGTTGGTGCACGACGTTCCGCTTGCCGTGGGCGCGCTGGGGCTCGCCGCGTTGTTTTCTGCCGAGGTGAGTGCGGCAGACGCGATTCTATTCATGCTGGCAACGTCGCTGTCGCAGGATTTGTATCGGCGATTCATGCGACCGTCCGCGACGGATGATCAGGTCCTGCGTGTCGCCCGACTCGCCGCCATCGCTGGCGGCGCGCTCGGAATCGGCCTCGCGCTGGTGGCGCAAACCATCATCGGAACGCTGTCATTCTTTTATAGCGTGTTGAGCGTCTGCCTTTTCGTTCCGGTCATTGCGGGGCTCTACGTTCGCCGAGTCGGACGGAGTGAGGCGTTAGCCGCGATTGCTGGCGGCGTGGTTGTGATGCTTGCGTTACAACTGTCGACGAAAGGCACCGGCGTCGCAGGGATCACGCCGGCCATGGCGGGAATTGCGGCATCCATCGTGGTCGCCGTCATGGCCACCATGCTCTTTCGCCGCAAACCGCTGTCGTCCTGAGCACAGCGAAGGACCTGCACCTGCAGTTGCGCGTTTAGAGAGTGCAGGGGCGGTTTCAACCTGTCGACGCAACACCCTGTCATCCCGCAGGAGCGAGCGCAGCGAGCGAGTGTCGGGATCCACCGGACGATTCCCGCGCAGCAGGCCCGCGCGTCGACGAATAGCAGATCCCGACATTCGCTCCGCTCATGCGGGATGACATATCACGATTGTGTTGCGTCCACCGGTTGCACACACCGGTCCGTCACTGCGCTCAGGACGACAGCGTGTTCCGGCTCCTACATGAAAAAAGGACGACGCAATGCGCGTCGCCCTTTTCACCATCCCCCTTACGAACTACGGTCTCGGCTTCGCTGTCCGCTGCTCCGCCGGCTGGCTCGGCTGTGCCGCCGGTGCCGTCTGGCTCTGTCCTCCAGACGATGACGTGGAGCCCGAAGACGAGCCGGATGCTGACGACGTGCTGGGGCTCGAAGAACGACCGCTCTCGCTCGAGGGATTGTTCTGCGTATAGCCCCGTCCCTTGACCATCTGGCTATTGCCGCCAGCCGCCGCCTGTGATCCGTTCACGACGATGATTGGTGCTCCGTATCCGCCGTAATAGCCACCGTAGCCGCCGTAGCCGCCGTAGCCGTAGCCATACCCGTAGTCGTTGCGGCCGTAGCGCGAGTAGCCCCAACCGTATGGGGAATAGTACGGATCCATGTAGACAGGAATGACGCGTCCACTCCGCCCGTCTGGCGCGTCAATCGCATTCCCCGAACCGTCGTCTGCGCGTGCCAGCTGGAATACGTCCGGGTTCGACACGGCGACCATGGCATCCGTCACCGCTGCCGGGGTTCCTGCGTCCGCCAGTGTGACCAGATCATTTGCGGTGAGCGCGAACCGCTGGCCGCGTTCCATGAGCCATGCTTCGACCACGGCCACATCGGCCGAGTGCGTTGCTTCCGTGACGGCCTTGGTGCCGATACTCGCGCCAGCAGCGATGCGCGCGCTTTGCGACGACATGCTCCGGCCGCGCAGCACGTCGGTGATCTCCGCCGGAACAGAGTTGGGGAGACCGACATCACGGTAGCGCGCGACGCGCACGTTCTCGCCCTCGCCCGCCGACACGCCGCGCACGTCGAGCCATTCACCCGACTGCGTCATCGCGAGAATGGACGACGCCTTGCTCCGCATTCCGCCGCAGGACGTCGTGGAGCTCAGATACACTCGCCGGTCATCCGCAGACCAGCGGGCGACTTGCGTGCCCTCGCAATCCTTGGTGGCCACAGCCTTGTCGCGCCCACTCGCGTCGATGCTGTCGCGCTTGATAACCTTGCCGTCAGCAATCGTCGCGACAGCAACGACGTCCGAGTTCGACGTCGGCACAATGCAAACGACCGGAGCGGCGAACTGCGCCGACCCGTAAGACTGGCCGAGGGGCGCCGACGTCCAACAGCCAAGCCATGCCTGCCACCGGGCCCCAGTCACCTGCTGTGCACTCGCGCCGCTCATGGCGACGAGCCCCATCGCCGCAGCGATGGTGGTGTGCTTGATGTAGTTGCGCATTCCTGTATTCCTCAGTGATAGGCTAGAGGCGGTACGTGAGGCCGAGCGTTCCTTGCACGCCCGATAAATCAATGGGTTTGAAGCCGCCAAAGGATCGGCTGAGGTCTGACTGGGCCCACGTATACCGCGCCTCCGCCCTGAGCGCCAAGTGCGGAGAAAGCGTGAAGTCTGTGCCGCCCCTTCCATTCATCGTATAGGTCCAGTTGGACGATTCGAACGTGGAAGGAAAAACATTGGTCGTCTGGAAATCGACGAAGTCACCCTGCTGGAGGAAGCGATAATACATCATGCCCGCGCCACCGCCAATCCAGGGCACCACCTTGGCGGGGATCCAAGCGAGCTTTCCGACCGTGCGGCCAGGCGGAACGAGATAGAACCGCAGGTTGCCGGTGAGGGGCACGCGGTCGAACGAGGTGCTCTGTTCGATGGGCTTGTCGTTGTTGTCGATGAAGTGCCGGAAGTCCGAACGCTTGCCCGCGTGGGAGTAGCTCGCATAGAATGAAAGCTCAAGCCGGGACGACAGCGGAATTCCAATTTCGGCGCCGACGTTGATGCCGCTGAAATCAGACTTGTTGATGGTAAGAAGGTCGATCGACTGCTCGAAGACGTCGCTTTTCGCCGTAGCGCGGTCGTACCCTCCTCGGATGGTGATTTGCGCTTCTGGCGCGTGGAAGAGATAGCCGTCGCCGCTCCGCTGTGCGTGGAGTGGTGCGGCCGCTCCGAGCGCGAACAAGGCGCCCAGTGTGTAGTTCGCGATACGTTGCATTGTCATACGTCGTCTCTCGTCCAGATCAGGAGTAAAAGGGGTACCCGATCCTGCGGTGGTGAGTTCCATCACCATTT
>JBDTXZ010000095.1:0-8515 GCA_040005935.1 bacterium
CTCGCACTCCCCGCCGCGCCAGCAACAGCGCGAGTACCATTCCCGCGGGACCACCGCCAACAATGCAACAAGAGGTCTCGTGCACGCTGACTCCATCGGAGCCTTGCTCTTTTGCGGGAGTCATGGAGGCATGGAGGGCGTTACACGTCAGCTTTACTGTAGGTCGAACGATCGGATTAGGGAGAAGGAGAGAATATTGCGCCTAACGCCGTCGTACACCACCGTGCATGCTGGTCCGCATCCGGCGGTGCGGTAAGACGAGGTTCAGGAGGAACTCAGGCGCCAGCGAAGCCGCGAGGGAGCCATTTAGGAGTAATGGCGAAGCCGCTGTGAAGCATTCTCGGCGATGTCCTTGGAAATCCGGCTAAACGCAAAGGTGGGTGGAACAGCGTTTGCGAATTTGCGGCAAGTTGCGGTGAATGCACCCGTCGAGACCGCATGATTCGGAAGAACAACCCTCGCGCCCCAGCGAGCCGATCCTCACCAATTGTGATGCGGGTAACCGCTGGCACGCGAATTCCACGCTATGATCCGCAACCCCATCACAGGATTTCGTCATGGCACTCTGGAAGGACTCAACCACACCCACCAAGGATCCGCCCATCATGACTCCGGAACCCGTATTGAAGAAAGAGCCCGAGCACAACGCGGACATCCCATCCCAGGTTCCTCGGCGCATGCCGGCTCGCGAGTTGAAGGAGTCCCTCGTCGCGGCCGAGATCACGATCACTGGTACGATCGTTGGTCAGGGGCATGTGCGGATCGCCGGAAAGTTCGAGGGCGACGTACACATCCAGGGCGACCTCACGATCGAGCAGGGCGCAAAGCTGACTGGCAGCATTCGCGCCGAATCGGTGGCGATCGCCGGGGAAGTCGAGGGCAACATCGACAGCGCGGCGAAAGTCGAGCTGCTGTCCACGGGGATTCTCAGCGGCGATGTCAAGGCGGGGACGTTGACCGTCGCCTCTGGCTCGCGCATGCGTGGGCGTGCCGAGTTTGGATGGGGCGATGAAAAGCCGTCGACGTCCGGGCTCACCCTCGGGGATCGCCAGGCCTCGTGAGCATTCGTCAAACCCCGGCGGGCGCGACGCGCACGTGTCCGCACTGCCGGGCAGTAATCCTCCACAGCGCGGCCGTGTGTCCGTCGTGCAAGAAGCACCTGCGATTTGTTCCCGGTGGGGACGCCGTCCCCACCTTCTCTCCCCTTCGCGTGGAAGGTGCGATTCGACATCCGAATGCGGGGGAGGCGTGGGAATACTCGGTGCTCGTGACGATCACCAACGATCGCGGTGAAGAAGTGGGCCGCCAGGTGGTGGGCGTCGGGGCGCTCCAGCCTGGCGAGGAGCGCAAGTTCACCTTCGCGGTGCAGATGTTCGCGCCGACTGCGATGACGGAAGCGGAGCGCGGCGTGTCCAACGCGATCGCTGGCGGCGGTGAGCTAACGCCGACGACTCGGCGCGTACGGTAGTCCGTCGAAAGTTCATTGTGCGCGTGATCCTGCCTGTCGAGTTGGCTGCGCACCACACGGAGATGCTGGAGCGAGTGGCTCGCAGCTGTCCGGCGCATAACACCTTGTCGCATGGCGCTGAGGTAGAGGTGCAGCTTGCGTCGGAGGCGTTGGCCGCTTTGTCGTCCTGATTGTTGGAGTCGTTGACGCCGTCGTCGAAGCGACGGAGGTGACGCGGCGGAACAGACCGAACGCGGATGTACGCAGATGTGGCGGATCGACGCGGATCCTCGGCGACGGCTCCACGATCCGCGCGCCTCCGTGCAGCGCGCGTTCGATCGCGTGACCGAGAGATCCCCTCGGTGGCTCTTTGAAGGCAAATAGCTGAACCAAGAATCCCGACACGAGCGGTCGCTCGTGCGGGATGACAGCGCGTCGTTGCGGTCACCGGTTGAACTCATCCCCGCACCTGGTTGCGCTCACGACGACAGCGCCCGCTATCAGGGGAACTCCGACTCTCGGCCGAAAACTCCCGACAAGCATTCGGTATAGCGCCCGACAGTGAGCATGTCGATCAGAAATGATCATATGTACATGCACAATTCACCAACATCGGCGCACTAGGATGCTCACTCGAACCGCGGAGTATGCGGTACGCGCGGTCATCGTGCTCGCACGCCATTACGGCGAACGAGCCGTGAGTGCCGATGAGATCGCATCGGTCCTCGGCGCACCACGCAACTACCTGTCGAAAACGCTCAACGCGTTAGCGCGGCGAGGCATTTTGACAAGCGCGCGCGGACCGGGTGGTGGGTTTTCACTCGCCATCGCGCCTGAGAACCTCACCGTTGCCGACGTCATCGACGTCTTCGCCGACAGCAGGCCCGAAGGCATGCGTTGCCTGCTCGCCGACGTGGCGTGCGATCCTGAGCATCCCTGCTCCGCGCACGAGCGGTGGACCCAAATCACCATCGACGCGCGCCAACCCCTACTGCGCTCCGTCATCAGTGACCTGTGTGACACAACACGCATCAAAGTCGCCGTCGACCGACCATGACAGCGACTGGACGCATTCTGGCCGGAACCATTCCACTGAGGAAATGAAGATCATGTCCATGCATCCATCACGGAAATTCTTGCTCGGCGCAGCGGTCGCGGCAGTTGCCGTGGTCGCGTTCGCGTGTAGCCGTACGAGTCCGTCCACATCCAATCTCGTCAGCGGCGATGCCGCAACGCGCGTGTACGTCCCACCTGGCCAGAAGGACGAGCTCTACTCGTTCATGTCCGGCGGGTTCAGCGGCCAGGTCGCTGTATACGGCTTGCCATCGGGGCGGCTCCTTAAGGTCATTCCGGTGTTCTCCCAGAATCCGGAGAATGGCTGGGGCTATACCGAAGAGTCCAAGCCGATGTTGCAGACGACGTTCGGCTTCATTCCCTGGGACGACACGCACCATACCGAGCTATCGCAGACGGACGGCGTACCGAACGGCAAGTGGCTGTTCATCAACGGGAACAACACGCCACGCATCGCGCGCATCGACTTAACGCGCTTCGAGACGGACGAGATTCTCCAGATTCCGAATGCAGCGGGTGGTCACGCATCTCCGTTCACGACGCCTGACGGCAGGTTCATCGTCTCCGCCACGCGATTCAGTGTTCCGATCCCGAACACCGATGAACCCATCGCGGACTACAAGGCGAAGTTCCGCGGCACGCTGTCGTTCATTACGGCGGACCAACCGGGCAAGATGGACATCGCGTTCCAGATCATGATGCCTGGCTACGATTACGATCTCGGACACGCAGGCAAGGGACCGTCGGACGGCTGGTTCTTCTTTACGTCGTACAACAGCGAACAGGCCAATGAGAAGCTCGAGGCCAACGCATCGCAGAACGACAAGGACTTCATCGCCGCCGTGAACTACAAGCGCGCCGAGGCATGCGTCGCCGAGGGCAAGGTGAAGGCGTTCCCGTCCGAATACATGCACAACTACATGGACGAGACAACCCGCAGCGCGAAGTCCGAGACCAAGACGAGCGTGAAGATGATCGACCCGCGCGATTGCACGGGCATGGTGTACTTCCTCCCAACGCCGAAGTCGCCGCATGGCGTCGACGTCGATCCTACCGGTGAATACATCGTCGCGGGCGGCAAGCTGGCCACGGTCATCCCCGTGCACTCGTTCACGAAGTTCCAGAAGGCGATTGCCGATAAGGCGTTCGACAAGGAGATCGACGGCATTCCCGTGCTCAAGTACGGTTCCGTCATGGCGGGTGAAGTCCAGAAGCCCGGCCTTGGCCCCTTGCACACGGAGTTCGACGGCAAGGGCTACGCGTACACCTCGATGTTCATCTCGTCGGAAGTCGTGAAGTGGAAGCTCGGCACCTGGGAAGTCGTCGACCGCGCGCCGACGTACTACTCGGTCGGCCACTTGATGATTCCTGGCGGCGACACGAAGAAGCCTTACGGCAAGTATCTCGTGGCGATGAACAAGATCACGAAGGACCGCTACCTGCCGACCGGTCCGGAGATGGCGCAGTCCGCGCAGCTCTACGACATCTCGGGCGACAAGATGAAGTTGTTGCTGGACTTCCCGACGATTGGCGAGCCGCATTACGCGCAGGCCATTCCCGCCAGCCTGATCAAGGACCAGCAGGTGAAGTTCTTCAAGCTGTCGGAGAACACGCATCCTGACGCCACGAAGGCCGAGAGCGATGGCGGCATCGTGCGGCATGGCAAGCGCGTGGATGTGAAGATGATTGCGATTCGCAGCCACTTCGCACCGGACAACCTCGAAGGCATCGTGCTCGGCGACACGGTGTACTTCCACGTCACGAACATCGAGCAGGACTGGGACATCCTGCATGGCTTCGCCGTGCTCGGCGCGCAGAACTCGGAGTTGATTCTCAATCCGGGTGAGACAAAGACGCTCAAGTGGATTCCCACGCGAGTCGGTGTGTATCCGTTCTACTGCACGGACTTCTGCTCCGCATTGCACCAGGAGATGCAGGGATATGCACGCGTTTCCGCACCAGGCTTGAATGTTCCGCTTACCGCGAACGTCAGCCCCAAGGCGAAGGCGCAGATGACGAAGGCCGGACTATGACGCAGCTCTCCGTTCGGTCGCGCGTCCTGACGGCAGTGGCGGCGCTGCTCATGCTCGCGCTGTTCTTCGTGCCGCTGTGGCGCATTCAACTTCATGCGCCGCAATACCCCGAAGGGCTCGGCATGCTCATCAAGGTCAACACGATCACAGGGCTCGAGCCGACGGACCTGCAAAACATAAACGGGCTCAATCACTACATCGGTATGAAGACGATCGAGCCCGAGGCTATTCCTGTGCTGAAGTACATGCCGTG
Source organism: bacterium (assembly GCA_040005935.1). Taxonomy (GTDB): domain Bacteria; phylum Gemmatimonadota; class Gemmatimonadetes; order Gemmatimonadales; family Gemmatimonadaceae; genus AG11. Next base: position 4,808 of record JBDTXZ010000095.1, read on the forward strand.
GGTGGTGGGTGCACTCATCGCGTTCGGGTTGGGGGCCGCGGCGGCCGGCCGCCGGGCGATCCTGATCGCATGGATCGTGTCGTTCGGTGTGGCGGGCGCCGCGGGGCTCGCGGAGTTTTACGCGTGGTCGTATGACTACGGGCATAACCTCGCGGCCGACGCCGTGATCAAGGTGCCGGGGATGACGTACCAGCCCCCGCTCATGGGCACCAAGCAACTGCTCAACATGACGGCGTCTTCCTGGCCAGACGTCGGCGGCTGGCTGGCGGGAGTCGCGTTCGTGCTGGCCGTTGTGGCGCTGCTGCCGCTTCGCACTCGCGTGCGGACGGCAGGGACGCCCCTTTTGAATGTGCAACCCGCACTGGTGGTACTCGCGGCTGTGCTACTCTCGGCAACCGCATGCCAACATACTGACCCATCGCCAATTGCGTACGGTCGCGCCGATTGCCACGTCTGCCGCATGCGCATCACTGATGAGCGCTATGGCGGCGAACTCGTGACGCACACAGGCAAGGTGCAACAATTCGATTCGATCGAGTGTCTCGCGAACTACGCCGTTACGCCCAGCGCGCAGCGCGACGCGCGGTCCCTGTGGGTGAGTGACTTCGATCACCCGGGACACCTGATGGCAGCAACGAGCGCCCGTTTCATTCGCCGCGGCGGCCCAGGCAGCCCAATGGGTGCTGGCCTGCTTGCCGTGAGTGCGACAGCTGACGTCGGCGCGCTGGGAAAGCGTTTTGCCGCAACGCCGATGACGTGGGACGACGTTCGCGCGCTCGCCGAGCGCGGTGCACTGCACGAGACTCGCGCGCCGGGAGAGGCGCCGCATGCGTCCTGACAGCGTACGGAGCGTCGCGCTTTGCATCTCGGTCGCTCTCGTTACGCTGCCGGCAATCGCCCAGTCGCAAAGCGCGCTGGAGGTGGTCGTCGCACCCGGTGGCCCCGTGCGCACCGTCTCGGCGGCGCTTCAGCTCGTGCGCTCGGGTGGTCGCGTGATCGTGATGCCGGGCACGTATCACGAGCAGGCGCTCGTCGTCGACAAGCCTGTGGAGATTGTTGGAAGAGATCGTCCTGTGATCGAAGGTGATGGGGAGCATGGCATCATCACGATTACCGCCGACGACGTCACGGTCCGAGGCCTTCGGCTCGGGCACGTCAACACGAGCTACGTAGAGGACCGTGCAGCGCTGCGTGTGCAGAACGCGCGCAATTGCCGCATCCTCGACAATCAGGTGCGCGACGCGTTCTTCGGCGTGTATCTCGCGAACGTCACCGGATGTCGCATCGAGCGCAATCTCCTTCGCGCGTCGCATGGCACCGAGACGTCGTCGGGGAATGGCATCCAGCTGTGGTCGTCGCGCGACGTGATCATCTCCGATAACGATGTGCGCGGCTTCCGCGACGGACTCTACTTCGAGTTCGTGCACGGCACGACCGCTTCCCGCAATCGCAGCGAAGGCAACCTGCGATACGGACTGCACTTCATGTACTCCGATGATTGCCGGTACGTCGAGAACGTCTTCCGGCGCAATGGATCGGGCGTGGCCGTGATGTACACGCATCGCGTGCAGATGATCGGCAACCACTTCGAGAACAACTGGGGCGCGGCCGCATACGGACTGCTGCTCAAGGAGATCAGCGACGCGCGATTGGAGCGCAACGTCTTCTATCGCAACACGACGGGTCTCTTCGCCGACGGCGCCAATCGCATTATCGCCGACCGCAATGACTTCATCGAGAACGGTTGGGCCGTAAAGCTGGACGCGAGCACGGTGGACGGTTCCATGACGCGCAACAACTTCATCTCCAACACGTTCGACATGGCGTCGAACAGCCGCGATCCGTCCACGACGCTCTCGGGCAATTTCTGGGACGCCTATCGCGGGTACGACATCAACCATGACGGCGTGGGTGACATTCCGTTCCGTCCCGTTCGCCTCTTCTCGATGATCGTCGAGCGCCACGAGCCAGCGCTGCTTCTCCTTCGCAGCGGATTTGTCGAACTGCTGGATGCTGCCGAGCGTGTGTTGCCAGCGCTGACGCCGACGTCGTTGGCTGATGCGCGCCCTGCCATGCGGAGACTGCAATGATAGAAGCCCGAGGACTGTGCAAGCGCTTTGGCGCGGTGGACGTGCTCCGTGGACTCGACGTGCGCATCGCACGAGGTCGCGTGACGGCACTCGTTGGACCCAATGGCGCCGGCAAGACGACGTTCATCAAATCTGTGCTCGGCCTCACGCGTCCCGATGCGGGAACGCTGACCTTCGACGGCGCGACGATCGGCAATGATGAGGCGTATCGTGCGCGCATCGGCTACATGCCCCAAATCGCGCGCTTTCCGGATCACATGACCGGAGAGGAACTGCTGCACTTGCTGCGCGATCTTCGCGGTGGCGACGCGGCGAACGAGTGGCTCATCGACGCGTTTGGCCTTCGTGGCGAATTGAAGAAGCGGCTTCGCGTTTTGTCTGGCGGTACGCGGCAGAAAGTGAATGCCGTCGCTGCGTTTCTCTTTTCGCCCGACCTCTATGTGCTGGACGAGCCGACCGCGGGCCTGGATCCCGTTTCAGCCGGGATTCTCAAGACGCATATCCTCCGTGAGCGCAAGCATGGCCACACGGTGCTCCTTACCTCGCACATCATGAGCGAGCTCGACGAACTCGCGGACGACGTGATCTATCTCGCTGATGGCCAGGTGCGGTACAGCGGTGCGCTGGACGCCCTGAAGGATTCCATGGGGCACGTGAATCTGGAGCGCGCCATCGCCGCGTTGATGCTCAAGGAGGCCGCATGAGCACCATGATGAAGGTCGCCCGCTATCAGGCGCGCGACGTGGTGCGCAGCCGATGGCTGGCGTCGTACGGCATCTTCTTTCTTGCCGTTACTGAAGGCCTGCTGCGCTTTTCGGGCGGCGACGCGCGCACCATTCTCAGCCTTGCGAGCATCATGCTGTACGTGATTCCGCTTGTGACGCTCGTATTCGCGACTGTCTATCTGTACAACGCGCGCGAATTCACTGAACTGTTGCTCGCGCAGCCTGTCACTCGGCGCCGCCTCTTTTTCGGGTTGTATGTCGGATTGAGTGTGCCGCTCGCGGCCGCCTTGGTGGCTGGCGTGTGTCTGCCGTTTGCGTTTCACGGCTTCGATGAAGCTGCGCAGCGCATGATGCTCGCCGCATTGCTTGGCGCCGGTGCGGCGCTCACGATGATCTTTACGGCGATTGCCTTTTGCATCGCACTCTGGTGCGACGATCGTCTCAAGGGGCTCGGCGCGGCCATTGGCGTGTGGATGCTGTGCGCCATTGTGTATGACGGGCTCGTAATGGCGGTTGTCGCGGCGTTCTCCGAGTACCCGCTCGAGCACGCGATGTTGGCCATGACACTCGCGAATCCCATTGATCTCGCGCGAGTGGCCCTTCTCCTGCAACTGGATGTCTCCGCACTCATGGGATACACCGGTGCGGTGTTCCAGCAGTTTCTCGGCGGCGCCATCGGCTCGCTCGTCGCGGCAGCAGCGCTCTCCCTCTGGGTGGCTGCCCCCATTGCGCTCGGTGCACGCGCGTTTGGTCGCAAGGACTTTTAGCGTATTTCCCCTCCCACCATCAAGGTCACTTCATGTACTACCCAATTCGTCGTCGCGGTTTCCTGGCTGTCACTGTCTGTGCCACCTTCGTCGCGAGCGCGTGCGGAAAGGACACCAAGACTGCCG
>JBDTXZ010000096.1:0-8514 GCA_040005935.1 bacterium
TCATGCAGGGCGGCGTGGATATGTCGCATGTCATCTGGCGCGAGTTCGACGGACTTGGTCGCAACACGCGCGTGGGGCTGAACTTTACGGAGAAGGGCTTCGGCATTCGTCCCGCACTCGGCTGCTCGGACCGCGGACACTCGGCGGCGTCGCAGATCAGGCCTGGCGAAGTGAATTGGGAGAAGATCTTTGGGGAAGAGGGCGTGCGCTGGTTCCACACCGGCGGCATTTTCGCGGCGCTCGCGTCGAATACGTCCGAGGCAGTGATCGAGGCAGTGGAGGCGGCGACGAAGTACGGCACTGTCGTCGCGTATGATCTCAACTACCGCGCGTCGCTCTGGAAGAGTCAGGGCGGAAAGGAGGGCGCGCAGAAGATCAATCGCAATATCGCGAAGTACGTCGACGTGATGATCGGGAATGAGGAGGACTTCACTGCCTGTCTCGGATTCGACGTCGAAGGTGCCGATGAGCACCTCACCAACATCGAGACCGAAAGCTTCAAGACGATGATTCAGTCCGCGGTCAAGGCCTTTCCGAATTTCAAGATTGCCGCGACCACGCTGCGCAAGGCGACGACGGCTTCGTTGAACGATTGGAGCGCCATCTTGTACTACCAGGGCGAGCTCTATCAGTCGACGACGCGGGAGAACCTGGAGATCTACGATCGCGTGGGTGGCGGAGATGGATTCGCGTCGGGTCTCGCATACGGATTTTTGGAGGGGAAGGGGCCGCAAGCGGCGGTGGAGTACGGTGCGGCGCACGGTGCGCTCGCGATGACCACGCCTGGTGATACGTCGATGGTGCGGGTGGAAGAAGTGGAAGCGGCGATGAAGGGCAAAGGCGCGCGGGTCATCCGGTAGGCTTGCCACACAGACTGAGGGGCACTGCATGGCGGTTCAGGACATCAGTACGGTAGAGAGTGTGGCCCCCCCGGGCTTTGGATATCGATGGACCATTTGCGCGCTGATCTTCATGGCGACGACGATCAACTATGTCGATCGTCAGGTGTTGGGCATTCTCGCGCCGACGCTCACGAAGGAGCTGGGTTGGTCCGAGACGGACTACGGGGCGATGACATCGTGGTTCAGCTTCGCATACGCCATCGGCTTTCTCGGCGCCGGACGATTGATGGACAAGATCGGCGTCAAGAAAGGGTACGCGGCGTCGATCGCGGCGTGGAGCCTGGCCGCGATGGCGACAGCCCTCGCGTCGACGGCGAATAGCTTCAACTACGCGCGCGCCGCACTTGGCTTCGGCGAGTCGGGCAACTTTCCTGCTGCCATCAAGACAACCGCCGAGTGGTTTCCGCGAAAGGAGCGCGCGTTCGCGACGGGTATCTTCAACGCTGGCACGAATGTCGGTGCGCTGTTAGCGGCGTGGGCAGTACCGCTGATCACGTTGAACTACGGATGGCGTTGGGCATTTGTCGGTACGGGCGCACTCGGCTTTCTGTGGCTCGCGCTGTGGTTGCTCATTTACGAAGTACCCGAACGACAGAAGCGTCTCAGTGCGGCGGAGCTTGCGTACATCCGCGCTGATCAGGACACGAAGGTGACGTCGGTGAGTTGGCTCGAAGTGCTACGCCATCGGCAGGCGTGGGCGTTCGTGGTCGGCAAGTTCCTCACCGATCCCGTGTGGTGGTTCTACTTGTTCTGGCTCCCCAAGTTTCTCGACGCGAATTTCGGCGTGAGCCTCGGCAGCCTCACGACGCCACTCATCGTGATCTACATGGTGGCCGATGTCGGATCCGTGGGCGGCGGTTGGCTCTCGGGCGCGATGATCAAGCGCGGCATGTCGCTCAACCGAGCGCGCAAGTTGACGATGCTGGTTGCCGCGCTCCTGATTCTTCCCACGATGTTCGCGCCGCAGATGTCGAGCATGTGGGCCGCTGTCGGATTGGTGAGCCTTGCGGCGGCAGCGCACCAATGGTGGTCTGCAAACATGTTCACGACGGCCAGCGACATGTTCCCGCGTCGCGCCGTCGCATCTGTCGTGGGGTTTGGCGGCTTCGCAGGCGCGATGGGTGGCGTGCTCTTTCAACGTCTCGTCGGCATCGCGCTTCAAGCCGATCCCACCGCGTATCGGTGGATCTTCGTATGGTGCGGCGGCATTTACATCATTGCACTCGGCATCATTCACCTGATCGTTCCGCGCCTGGAGCCGGTCCGGCTCGGCGGCGAAGAGGGCTGATGACGGACTCCAATTCTCGGCGCGCGTTTCTTCGCGCGATCGCCGCTGGAGCGGGTGGCATTCTCGTCGCACCGGAGCTCCTGCGCGCAATGCGGGGAGGTTCGTACGAGGACGGCATCATCGAGAGCGTCGAGGCCGACGGATGGGATCGCGTTCCCGGAATCCTCAAGCGAATTGTCGCACCAAAATTCCGCGCACTCGATTTCTCGATTACCAAGTATGGTGCGCAGGGTGATGGTGTAACCGATTGCAGCGACGCCATTCGCAAGGCAATCGGTGAATGCGGTGCAGTGGGTGGAGGGCGAGTGGTCGTTCCGGCCGGAAAGTTTCTCACTGGCCCGATTCACCTGCGCAGCAACATCAACCTCCATCTCGACGAGGGCGCGACACTGCTGTTCAGTCGCGACCCGCGCGCGTATCTGCCCGCGGTGTTTACACGCTTCGAAGGCATGGAGTACATGGGCTACTCACCGCTCATCTATGCGTTCGGACAGGAAAATATCGCGATTACGGGTTCGGGCACCCTCGACGGACAGGCCAGCGAACAATATTGGTGGTCGTGGAAGGGCAGCCGAGGCTACAAGCCGGGCGATCCCCAACAGACTGGTGCGCGCGACAGGCTGATGCAGATGGTTGAAGCCGGCACACCAGTGTCGCAGCGCATGTTCGGGGCAGGGTCGTATCTGCGACCGCAGTTCATCCAGCCCTATAAGTGCCGCAACGTCCTCATCGAGGACGTGCACATCATCAACTCTCCCATGTGGGAGATCCATCCCGTGTTATGCACGAACGTCACGGTACGGCGAGTGAAGATCAAGTCACACGGCCCGAACAACGATGGCTGCGACCCGGAATCATGTCGTGATGTGTTGATCGACGGGTGTGAGTTCGACACTGGCGACGATTGTATCGCGATCAAGTCTGGCCGCAACGCAGATGGTCGCAGGCTCAAGACGGCAACCGAGAACGTGATTATCCGCAACTGCACGATGAAGGACGGTCACGGTGGCGTGACCATCGGCAGCGAAATCTCTGGCGACGTACGTTGGGTATTCACCGAGAAATGCTCGATGGATAGTCCGAACCTGGAGCGCGCGCTGAGGATCAAGACGAATGCGATGCGTGGTGGCGTCCTCGAACACATCTACATGCGCGACGTCACGATTGGCCAGGTGTCCGACGCAATCATCCAGGTCGATTTCAACTACGAGGAAGGCGCGAAGGGAGCGTTCATGCCGGTGGTGCGCGATATCAACATGCAACGCGTGTCCAGTCGCAAGAGCAAATACGCGCTGAACCTGCGGGGGTTTGCGAACGCCCCAATTACCGACGTGCGACTCTCCGAGTGCCAATTCCGCGAGGTCGCGAACGGCAGCATTGTCGAGAACGTGCGCGGGCTGTCGCTGGATCGCGTGAGCGTGAATGGAAAGAACGTCGACGCCGCGTCGATCCGTGGAGGCGCGTGATCCACGCTTGTCATCCTGAGCAAGCGCAGCGAGTCGAAGGATCTGCACCTTGGCGGTCGAGTCACGCATGACCGGCACTCCGTTTCTTGGAGCGCTGTTCGACCTTCATGGCCAGCGCGCGCTCGTTACTGGCGCAAGTCGTGGACTCGGACGTGCGATGGCAGAAGCGCTCGCCGGCGCGGGCGCGGATGTCGTGTGCGCGACAACACGTTCGGGCGGCGCTCGTCAGACCGTCGCGGCGATCGAGGGTCTTGGTCAGAGCGCATGGGAGGTTGTCGCCGACCTCGGTGATCGCGCTGCCATTGATCGCATGACGACCGATATCGAAGTGCTCGCCGGCCCCATCGACATTCTCGTCAACAACGCGGGCACGATTCGCCGGAACGTCGCGGCCGAATACTCGCTTGCCGACTGGGACGCCGTGATGCGCACCAACGTCGACGCCACATTCATTCTCTGCCAACATTTCGGCGGAGAGATGGTCGAGCGCGGAGCGGGCAAGATCATCAACATCGCGTCGCTGTTGTCGTTCAGCGGTGGACTCAGCGTGCCAGCATACACGGCGAGCAAGCACGCCGTTGCCGGACTGACGAAAGCGTTCGCGAACGAATGGGGCCAACACGGCGTTCAGGTCAACGCCATCGCACCTGGCTACTTTCGCACCGACAATACGCAACCATTGCAAGACGACCCGCCGCGCTCCGAACAGATTGGCGCGCGGATTCCTGCCGGTCGCTGGGGCGAGCCATCCGATCTCGCTGGTGCGATCGTCTTCCTGGCATCGCGTGCGAGCGACTACGTCAACGGTCACGTGCTCGTCGTCGACGGCGGGTGGATGGCGAGATGACTTTCAACGCACGATGGACGAAGTGACGATGCACTGTCTGCCCGATTCAACTCGCGCGGCGCGTATGAGCACGGAGGAGTTGCGCGCCAGCTTCCTGGTACAAGGACTCTTCGAACCCGGCGCCGTCAATCTCCGCCGCATCGATCTCGATCGCGTCGTACTCGGCGGTGCGGTGCCGACGACTGCGCCGCTTCGCCTCGGGGCGCCTCCAGAACTCCTCGCCGAATTTTTCTGCGAACGGCGCGAGCTCGGCGTGTTGAACATTGGTCAGCCCGGCCGAGTGACGGTTGATGGTACGGACCACGCACTTGGTAATCGCGATCTCGTGTACGTAGGGCGAGGCAGCCAGGAGGTGGTCTTTGCGAGCGATGATGCGTCGCAGCCGGCGCGCTTCTATCTCGTCAGCTATCCGGCGCACGCTGACTATCCGACAACGCGAGTGGCTGCGGCCGATGTGCAGTCTGGTGAAATCGGATCCATGGAGCAGGCGAATCGCCGGCGCATTGCGCGTTACATCCACGCCGGTGGTATTCAGAGCGCGCAACTCGTGATGGGGATGACGGCCCTGGAGCCGGGTAGTGTGTGGAATACGATGCCAGCGCACATACACGACCGGCGCACGGAAGTGTACTTGTACTTTGACGTGCCAGACAACGCCGTCGTCTTCCATCAGCTCGGCGAACCATCGGAGACGCGGCATCTGGTCGTGCGCGATGGCGAAGTTGCGCTGTCGCCCGGGTGGTCGATTCACGCCGGGTGTGGCACGACCAACTATGCGTTTTGCTGGGCCATGGGCGGCGAGAACCAGGACTACGCCGACATGCAGGTGGTCGACATCAAGACGCTGCGATGAGCACGCGGGCGTCGTCGCTCCGCGTGCTCATGATGTCTGCGTTGTTTGCGGCCACAGTCGCAGGTGCGCAGCCGGCGGTTGTTGCGCGCGTCGTGGTTCGCGTCGACAATCCGTTGGCACTCGTGCGACATGATGAGACCGTGTCGGTGTCGTGGCCCGACATGCAGCGGCGGTTAGGGGGTGTCACCGCGGCCAAGATTCGGGTCCTCGATAGCGAAGGGCGAGAGATTCCATCGCAGGTGGTGGACGACGATGGCGACGGAACCGTTGATGCGCTGATCTTCCAGGGCGACTTCGGCTCGAAGGAGGCGCGGCACTTTACCGTCGAGGCAGTGGCGCCGACGCGCGCGTACGAACCCAAGGTCGCCGTCCGTCACGACGAACCGCGCGACGACATTGCGTGGGAAAGCGACCGCATTGCGTTCCGGGCATACGGAGAAGGCTTGAAGAAAACGCCGTCCGCGATGTCGAGTGCTGGTCTTGATGTATGGAACAAGAAGACGCGAGCGTTGATCATCGAAAAGTGGTATGGCCTGGGGCACGACAGCTATCACGTCGACACAGGCGAGGGCGCGGATTTCTACGACGTCAACGAGACGCTTGGCAACGGGGGAGTGGCGGGCTGGAAGAATGACACGCTCTGGCGACCGGACAACTTCAAGCACTGGCGCATCATTGCGGACGGGCCAATCCGTGTCGTGTTCGAGTTGAAGTACGATCCGTTCAACGTTGCGGGAACGAGCGTGTCCGAGATCAAGCGGATCTCGATGGATGGTGGCTCCAATCTCTTCAAGTCGACAAGCATCTTCGCCACGGCGGCTGGCGGCGACATCGCGTATGTCATCGGCACTGTAAAGCGGCCAGGCATGATTGGCACGATGAGCAAGAACAACGCGTGGGCGTGGCTGACTGGTTGGGGTCCCGTCGCGCCAAAGAGCGGAGGTCATGGCGAGATGGGCACCGCGGTACTGCTGCCGCGTGCGTCGGTGAGTGATTGGAAAGAGGCGCACGGTCACTATCTCGCCGTGAGCAAGGCAACGTCGGGTAAGCCAATCGTGCACTACGTTGGCGCGGGCTGGACGGACAGTGGGGATTTTCCGACTCCGCAATCATGGTGGAAGTATCTCGACGAGATGGCGCAGCGGATTGACGTGCCGCTCCGCGTGACGATCGACGCGGGTCGGTGATAGCGCAGGCTCTGGATGACCCGTTGTCATCCTGAGCGAGCAGCGCGAGTCGAAGGATCTGTACGCTACGCGAGTAGATGATCCCACTGGTTCGCAGTGTGCGCCGCGGCTCGAATGGCGGCTCGCTAAAACCATCCCGTTCGAACACCCGTGCCGCGGGCATTGGAGAACAGCGTAACGACTCGCGCCTGCGCACTGAACGACATCGGTGGTCCGCCCGGTGGAGACTTGGTGTGGACGCGGAGACCTGCCCTGCCGAAGGAGATCATATGGATATCATCGACGCCAACGCGCACCGGTAGGTGTCGCGCGGCCGGAGCGTTCGCGCTGCTCGGTGGCAAAGTCATGAGATGAATTCCTGTCTCCTCGCCAAACACGAGCGCGGTAACAGGCTCCGAACCATCGGCCGCCAATTCAAGATCCCACGCGCCCGTGCCCGCGTTGGCCCGCGTCTCGGACGCCACGGGCCACGCTAAAAGAACGGCGACCGCAGAGAGTCCCCAGAGGAGTGGGAACAAGAATTGGCGGAGAGGAGAGCGGGAGGCGCGCGGTGCATCGACCGACGTCGAATGTGCCTTGTCGTCGCCTAGCAGTTGGCCTGTCGCGTCATTCCGCGCGGCGGAAGGTCGATCCTGATTGATGCGGACTCGCATTCGATCCGATGGATGTGTCATAATTCTCCAATTCGGCCGCAACGTTCGAGCCGATACGCGAAATGATCGGGATTCCTAGCCTCTCGTTCAGACGCTTAACTGCAACTCCTTCAGCATGCTCGTGTTTGCGCTTGGTCCGCGGCAGCGACACGATTCGGCGGGTCGCCCGATTCACCCAATCCGCCGCAAATCAGATTCACCAAGCCCCTCGGGGTATTCGCCCGCCTCAAGATAGCTGTAACCGGTTCCAACCGCGATTGTTGGGATACCGAGAAGGGACGTGAGATCCTGGTGGCGCTCGGATTCGAAAGTGAAGCCGCCATCATCCGAGGAGGCGATGCGAAGCACGGCCGCGACTTCGCTGGCATGTCCATCAACACCAAATGCGCTGCACAGTAGCGCGGCATCCCCGCCCGATGGCGCGGCTTCCGGGGCATCGTCGAAGTATGCTGGGGAGGAGTTGTACTCATCGACAACCTTACCGCGCTCGAGCAAGGTATACGACAGCACGTCGTCGTCATGATTGAGCACCGCCAGAGCTGCGCACTCCAACCCCGCAGACAGGAGTGCGGCCAGATCCGTCAAGATTTGCGCGTCCTCCTCTTCGGATTCGCAATCGAACACGACGATGCAGCCACTTACGGGCGCGGAGATGTACGCTCGCCGGCGAGCCGACTCGAGAGTTTCAGCGACCCGCGCTTGCTGCGTGGTACGGAGCGTAATGTTGGTGTAGAAGCTGCCCATGTCGTTCGCGATGAGTGGTAGCCGCCAAAGCTAGCATGCCGCGGGCCGTCGACCCCGCGATGGCCGCTGGCGTAAGCGCACATGTCTGGAAGCTGGAAGAAGTTGTTGCGCTTTTCTCCCGACTTGACCGATGGTACATTGCAGAGCCGTGTCGTGGAGACCACGGGAAGTCTATGCAGGCGGGTTCGACTCCCGTGATAGGAAGTGGGCATCGGCACTCGGTGCGGGGTTCGATTCCCCGGCGGCATTTCCCTCAAGCTATACCACTGCCCACACCCGGGCTGCCAGCTCCTGCCGCAAGTGACTCACAGGTAGCTGAGCCACCAATCCTTCCGCCTCGCCCTGAGCGCTGCAAACCAGCGGCAGCACGGATAGACAATGAGCACGACACTCACCCACGCGAGATACACAAGTGGAAGCGACACCGGCCATCCCGGCGGCTGCGTAATCGGAAACTTATCGAGACTCGGCGACTCGAACATCCAGTGTACACTGCCAAATCGGATCAGGCAGACGACGACTGCCAACGCATGAATCACCGCAAAGTGCAGCAGAAAGTAGAACAACGGCACTC
>JBDTXZ010000097.1:0-8406 GCA_040005935.1 bacterium
AGGTCCTGCGGTGCTCGACAGCGCGATCAAGCGCGCGGTCGTGGACAGCCTCGCCGGACTCCTCGAGCGCCTGTATCCTGCGCCTGACACCGGCCGCATGATCGCGGACCGTGTGCGAGGTCAGGAGCAAATCGGAGCGTACGCGTTGCTCACGAGCAAACCGCAATTCGCCGAGGCGCTGACTCGGGACTTACGCCTGGTGAACAGCGACAAGCATTTGAGCGTCCGAATCGGCGAGGAGCGCCGAGCAGCGGCCGGCGGCGCACAGGGCACTGATGCCCAGGATGGCGCTGACAACGTCGGCACGCCGCAGGTACTCGAGAACAACGTGGGATATCTGAAGATCGGCACGTTGGCGGGCAGCCCTCGCGCGCTGGCGCGGCTCGGAGATGCGTTGCGGGTATTGGAAAAGACGGACGCGGTCATCGTGGACCTGCGCGGTTCGCCCGGCGGATCTGCGGAGATGGCCAACACGATCATCAGCCACTTCGTCGCTCCCGGAGTTCCAGTGATTCGAGTGTACGATCGTTCCTCTGGCCGAACGTTTGTGCGCGAGACGCTCACGCAGGTGAGTGGCCCACGTCGTCTGGATGTGCCGCTCTATGTACTGGTCGATGCCCGCTCTGCTTCAGCGGCTGAAGATGTGCCGTTCGTGCTCCAGAACCTGGGACGCGCGACAATCATCGGAGAGCGGACGGCGGGTGCGGGGCGCAACAATCGCACGATTGCGCTCAGCGATGGACTCCTTGCTTCGATCTCCATAACACGCGTGTCCGAACCGACGACGGGACGGGAGTGGGAGGGCGTGGGGGTAAAGCCAGATGTCGAAGTCGCGTCCGATAGCGCGCGTGACGTCGCACTGCGCGCGGCGCTGGCGCGTATTCGCACGCGCAAACCGTGATGGCCTTCGGCATGTAAAGCGCGAATCAATTGAGGTAGTCGGAATGGCTTTTGCGCGTGGAGCGGCACCCTTACCCACGCGCATGCCAAAAAAACCAACATCGAAAAAAGCGTCATCTAACATCCGCGGCACGACCGTGAGCGGTCCGTCGCATCCATCGGCTAAGGCCGCTGCGGATGCGGCGGCGCAACAGGCATCGGCAATCGAGCAGCTCGCCGCGTCGATTCCGCACAACCCGAACACCCCCGGTGAGTTCGGGCATGATCATGCGATTGCGCCGGTAACCGGCGCCACTCGCTCCCCTGCATCGCCATCGGTTGGCGCAAGCACGCTGAGCGAAACGAACCCTTCCGCAAAAACGGGGTCTGGCAAACCAGTCGCGGGCGCGAGTCCAACGACCGGCTCGCTCGATCGTGTGCGTGTGGACTCGAGCGGCCGCGCGCTCACGACCAACCAAGGCGTGGAGGTCGGCGACAATCAGAATTCGCTGAAGGCCGGACTCCGCGGGCCGACGCTTCTCGAAGACTTTATCCTTCGAGAAAAGATCACGCACTTTGATCACGAACGGATTCCGGAGCGCATCGTGCACGCACGCGGCTCGGGCGCGCATGGCTTCTTTGAATGCTACGCGCCGATGAGTCGGTATACCCGGGCCGCCCCGTTCGCGGCGGCGGGCAAGCGTACGCCCGTGTTCGTTCGCTTCTCGACCGTCGCCGGCGAGCGGGGCTCAGTCGATACCGCCCGCGACGCTCGTGGCTTCGCCGTGAAGTTCTATACCGATGAGGGCAACTGGGATCTCGTCGGCAATAACATCCCGGTCTTCTTCATTCAGGACGCGATGAAGTTCCCCGACCTCGTGCATGCCGTAAAGCCGGAGCCACATCACGGGATGCCGCAGGCCGCATCAGCACATGACACCTTTTGGGACTTCATCTCCCTGATGCCAGAATCGACCCACATGATGATGTGGGTCATGTCCGATCGCGCGATTCCGCGCAGCTATCGAATGATGCAGGGGTTCGCCGTACACACATATCGGCTCGTCAACGACGATGGAGAATCCGTCTTCGTGAAGTTCCATTGGCGTCCGCTGCAAGGCACGCACTCGCTGGTGTGGGACGAGGCCGCCAAGATCGCCGGTGCCGATGCGGACTATCATCGACGCGATCTGTGGGAGGCCATCGAAGCGGGCGCGTACCCGGAATGGGAACTCTCATTTCAGATCTTCACCGAAGAGCAAAGCGAACAGTTCAGCTTCGACATTCTCGACGCCACGAAAATCGTCCCGGAAGAGCTTGTACCCCTTACACCCGTCGGTCGGCTGGTGCTCGATCGCAATCCAGACAATTTCTTCGCCGAAACGGAGCAGGTTGCCTTCTGCACGGCACACGTCGTCCCTGGCATCGATTTCTCGAACGATCCATTGCTCGCCGGCCGCATTCACTCCTACGTCGATACGCAAATCTCACGACTTGGCGGACCCAACTTTCACGAAATTCCCATCAACGCACCCATCGCGCCGATTCACAACAACCAACGCGACGGAATGCATCGTCAAGCGCTCGCGCGCGGTCGTGTCGCATACGAGCCGAACTCACTGGGTGGCGGCTGTCCATTTCAAGCCGGGACCAAGGGCTTCGTCTCCTTTCCACAGACCGTTCGTGAAGACACGGTGCGAGGTAAACCCGAGAAGTTTGCGGATCACTACACGCAGGCGACGCTCTTCTACAACAGTCAGGCGGACTGGGAAAAGAACCACATTGTCGGAGCGTTTCGGTTCGAGTTGAGCAAGGTTACTGTGCCTGCGATTCGCCGGCGCATGGTGGCGTCACTGCGGAACGTGAGTGACGAACTCGCGACGCGTATCGCTGACGGACTTGGGATAGAACTTCCAGAACCGCTGCCGCGCGTCCTGGAGAAACCGGCGGAGCCGGAGGTCAGCGTATCGCCGGCGCTGTCCCTCACCGCGATCCCGGGGCAAGGTGGCATTCGGACGAGGCGGGTCGCCATCCTTATCGCCAACGGCGTCGACGCCGCGCCGCTGACGGCGATCCATGCGGCGCTCGTAGCGGCTGGGGCCGTTCCCCGATTCGTCGCTCCACGACTCGGCACGTACTCGGCCATGGGCGGCGAGACAATCGAAGCGGAAGCATCAATGGAGAACTCGCCAGCAGTGCTATTCGATGCACTCGTGCTCCCCGATGGAGAAGCCGGCGTTACGGCGCTCATGTCGGACGGCCACACTGTGGAATTCGTGGTCAATCAGTACCGTCATTGCAAGACGATCCTGGCCCTTGGCGCATCGAGCACGCTACTGAACCTCGCCGGCGTGTCGCCGGCACTTCCGTCCGGAGTCGATGATCCGGGTGTGCTGGTCGTCGAACGGTGGGCGAACCAAGTCACGCATCAGTTCATCGCCGCGCTCGCAAAGCATAGACATCCGGAACGCGAAACAGATCCACCTCTCGTGTAGCCAGTTGCTGGTTTGATTCCCACTACGACGACGGGTCGCGCGGCACACGTTGAAGCTCGTGCCGCGCGGCCCGCACGCGCGGTCGTCGTGGATCCGACAGGTCCGTCAGCTTCCAGGCAATACGATATTCCGTTGCTGTTCCGCGTAAGGCACCGATAAGTGGAAGCTGCAGAAAGATCGCTCCCGTGCGCTCGAGCAGCGCTGCAGTTCCGATGTGAAACTCCGTAACCGCCAGCTCGCCGTCGACCGTCTCGACGAGAAATTCCTCGATTCGACCGAGGACAACGCCATTCTCGTCTCGGACGCGCCGGCCAAGCAAGCGTTCGACATGCACCTCGCGCGCGTCTGGCGTCATGATCCGGGGATCCGCTCCACGATATGCTGCCGAAGCCAGTCTTCGACGGCGTTAATCGGCGTGCTGTCGACTGTGCTGTCGAATCTGAACATGTGCTCGTGCCGCGCAAGGCGTTCCCACGCCGACGCTCGTCGCAATCCCGAGTGCGATTTGCAGAACTTTCTTCATTCTTTTCGTAGGTAGCGAGAGAACACCGTGCGACTCTTAGAATCGCACGGTGTTTTGCTCCCTGCTGAGAGACGCTGTGGCTCCGTTAGCGCGCTTCTGCTTCCGTCTTCGAGCGCGTGCGCGAAGAAGACTTTTTGGCCGCCGAACGCTTCGAGCGCGGACGGGCGTCGGCGAGCCCACCGCTCTCCTCCTCTTCCTCGTTGTTCTCCGCCTGTGCGTTTAGCGAGCTCTCGGCAATCAGCGTGAGAAGGCGATCCGCTTCCTTCTCCTCGTCGAGCGTTTGCTGCAGCAACGCGACATGATTGCTGAATCCGAGCTGCTCGGCCCAAGTGCGTACACTGCCGTAGCCAGCCATTTCATAGTGCTCGACATGTTGCGCTGCGGACGCGAGACCGGCGTCCAGCACGTCGGCTTCGGGCCCTTCCCCGATGAGGGCCGCCCCATCCTTGATAACGCCTTCCATCCCCATGCACTTCTTGCCCTTCGGGCTCTTGCCGAGGTCGCCACAGATGCTTTCGAGCCGTGCGACGTGGCCCCTTGTCTGTTTGAGATGATCGGTGAAGGCCTGCTTCAGCTCAGGGTGCGTGGCGGCCTTGATCATCTTCGGCAGCGCTTTGAGGATCTGATTTTCCGCGCTGTAGAGATCCTTCAGTTCCTCGAGGTAGAGATCGGCTAGCGTGTCCAGTGACATGTGTGTGCTCCTTGATGGCTCGTGTGAATCGCGTCGGTAAATGCCCCGGGAGTAAACACGTGGTTTTGCAAAAGCCAGACCCCAGCGCAGGTGAGCCAGCCGGCCGCAACAGTGGAACTGTTCCTCCGCAACCCGGCGTGGAGCTGGCCGAGGGTATGAGAGAGGGCCTCATGCCAAATTTGGAATGAGGCCCTCACTGCAACCACTCGTAACGCTTGATCTACGGCGTCAACGTCGGTTCGTACTCGGTAACGAACTCGAGGAACTTCGAGAGGTCAACCATGTCGCGCGGTGTGTAGCGCACGGTGTGCGAATCGATCCGCTGCACGTTCGACAAATATCCCAGTAGCTCGACGGGTCGATAGTTCTTGAACGACACCTCGAGCGTCAGCGGCCTGGCCAGCGTATACGGACGCATCTCTGCCCGACGCCCGATGGCGGTCTTCGCGTGTTGCCGAATGAGTGCCTGCCCGGCTTCGGGCGTCAGAGTCGCCGCCGAGTGAAAGCCGATCGCTCGCTTGACCGCCACGCCTTCGATCGCGCCGAGGCGCTGCTTCGTTTCTGCAACAATCGCGTCGTCACCAGTGATCATTACCACGGGAACGCCGTACTGCGCCGCGATG
The DNA here is from genome assembly GCA_040005935.1 of bacterium. Taxonomy (GTDB): domain Bacteria; phylum Gemmatimonadota; class Gemmatimonadetes; order Gemmatimonadales; family Gemmatimonadaceae; genus AG11. The sequence continues at coordinate 5,212 of JBDTXZ010000097.1, forward strand.
GCCGCGTTGATGCCTGCTTCCGACATCGATGTCCCGTTGATCGCGATGCGTGTAAGGAGGGCGCTCGACATTGTGTGCGCGCGCACACCGGTCATGCTGGACGTCGATGTGTGATAGCCGATGAAGATGACGGCGGCGAAGCTCGAGTCGATCCCTTCCATCATGCCGAGCGGGCGCGGAAAGGAGCGGACGATCGTTATCGGGAGATCACTTGGAAATCGATCGATGAGCAGCGATTCACCGTTGCCGTGTGAATCGCTGATGACGAACTCCGTGGCGCCGGCTTCGCGTGCACCCTGGATTGCCGCGAGCACCTCGCTCGTCATCCATTGGCGAGCCTGGCTGTACTCGAAGCTCGCCGGCCCCAGTTGATCAGCCGACGCCACACCGGTGATCCCCTCCATGTCGGCGGAGATGTAGACCTTGAGCGGGCGCTGCGCCTGGAGTGCGGACGCGACGGCGAGTAGAGCGAGAGAAATACGTACGGAGCGCATTGTCAGCTTCCGGGGAGGGAAGCCGACAAGATGCGCGTGCGTGTCTGGAAGCGGTAGACTATTGCTGGCAGCTTCCGTGCGGGTCGGGCTTCGGCTTATCGACCGCGACTCGATGATCGAGATTCGCCACGCGCACCGCGAGATCGGCGATGTACGAATCCACCTGCGCCATGTGCGGGTAGTCGATGTACTGCGGCTCGTCCGTCACCTGATGGTAGTCCGCGTGACCGCCCGTCGTGAAGAATACAATCGGAATTCCGTAGCGCGCGTACTCGTAGTGGTCGCTTCGGCAATAGATGTTTGCCGGATGCCCGTTCGCGTCCAACGCGTAATCGAACTTCAGATTGTGCTTACCCGATGCGTTTACGCGCTCGGCCATGTCGCCGAGTTCCGTGGAGAGACGGCGTGAGCCAACGAGCTGGAGGTACCCCTTGCCGCCAAGGATCGCCTTGCCGTCGATCGTAGCGCCCGTCTGATCGTTCGCGCCGCCACGTCCAACCATGTCGATGTTGAGCTCCGCGACGATGGCATCGCGCGACACGGTGGGATGATCGGTGAAGTACTCCGAGCCCCAGAGACCGAGCTCCTCGCCAACGTGCCAGACCAGGAGGATGGAACGCTTGGTCTTGATTGGCGACTTGGCAAAGTACTCGCCGATCTCGAGCAGGCTCACCGTTCCAGTGCCGTCGTCGTCGGCACCATTGCTGATGGAGTCGGCGCGCGCGGACTTGCCATTCGTCATCTTGCGCACGTGGGCAAGAATGCTGTCGACCGCGTGCTGCTGCGACGCGTCGAGCGTGGGCGGCGCGTCATCGGCGCCGGACTTCCGGTACAGATGATTGACGATGTACATGGAGTCGTGCGCGACAGCGCCGCTCCTGCCATTCGCGCCGGGCTTGTTGAAGCCAATGTGATCATTGTGCGCGCCGATCACGACGTATTCGTTCTTGAGCACCGGATCCGTTCCGGGAAGCAGCGCGACGACGTTCCGCAGCGGAACGTCCGTCGGGAAGACCTGCTCGCTCGTATTGAAGCCGAAGCTCCCGGTAATCGGCTTTCCGGCGGTACCCAGCGGGAGTGACGCGAACCCCTGCCCCATGATTCGCTCGGCCACGTCGCGCGTGATGTAGAGGTAACTCGGAGCCAGTGGTCCCGCTCCATAGCCACTCAGCCCTTTGTACCCGGCGCGCATGCTGTCCGACAGTTCGTCCAGCACCACAACGGCGACGCCCGCGGCGCTCGGGAAGCGAGCCGCAACGATTGGGCGCGACGGTACGTGCCCCGGGTTTCCTGGGACCGTGACGCTCGATGTGATGACGACGAGCTTGCCAGCCGACGCAGCGTCAGTGATGACGGACGAAGAGTCCTTCCAGTCCCCGCCCCATACGGTCTGCACATTGTCGAGCGAGCGCGGGTCGCGCCCCGGATCGCGCGGAATGAAGTCAGTCCAGAAGTGCAACGCCTTTCCCTCGACCGACAGCGTCTTCGTGGTATCGAAGTCGCGGACCTGAAAGCGCTTTTCGAACTGTTGGAAGTAAGTGCCGTTGTCGCCCGCAGGCTTGAGCCCCATGCGCTTTGCCTCCGACGCGATCCACTCCACTCCCTTTCGATTTCCTTCCCAGCCCGCTCGGCGCCCCTGCATGGAGTCGTCCGCGAACAGATACAGGCGGGTCTGAAGGTCGCCAGCGGTAATGGCGCTGTGGGTCGGCTGGGGCGCGTGCGTGCGCGGGAGGCTCAGTGCGGCCCATGGGTCGGGGGACGCCGATTTGCCTTGCGCGAGCACGGCGGCCGGAGCGGCGGCGATGAGAACTGAAGCGAAGAGTATTTTCACAGTGGGTTCTATGGTGGTAAATGCGTGCGAACTAGGCTGTAGTTTGACAGACACAGACGGCAATTGGTTGCTGACGATCATCGCGTTTTGCACAGTCGCGCACGACAATTGACTAGCGCATGCGCGCGACTTCCCGCGCCGAATCGCCGGTGACGACCCAGACGGCGTCGCCGTCCCGTGCGTCGATGGGCGCGGAGCCAGTGAAGTCTCCAAACGCAGGCAGCACGCCAACCTCATGTGAAAACCAAAAGCAGGGCAACCGTTCCCACTGCCTCGCAGGTCCGGTCAACACTGCGCAGGGATGCACGTGACCAGCGAGGACGTATCGATCGGCGACCCTCACCGGATGGTGCACGAGCGCGAATGGCTCGACGAGCAACGGGCCATCGAGACACTCGACTCCAACGTCCGACGGAGGATCGCCAGCACGTTTGTCGTGATTGCCGCGGACGAGTTGCACGCTGATGGATGCATGTGACTCGCGCCACTCAGCGAGCACACGGAACGTCTCCGCGTTTCGACCCTCCTTCGCATGCAGAAAGTCGCCGAGAAAGACGATGCGTTCCGGGGCGAGACGCGCAATCAGTGCATCCAGCCGAGCGATTGCGCCCTGCGTGGTGCCCTTCGGCACAAAGACACCGAGCGCCCGAAATGATGCCGCCTTGCCAAAGTGCGGGTCAGCAACCAGAAGCATGCTCCGTTTCCGCCAATAGACTGCACGCTCGGCGCAGAGTTCCAATTCCTCCCCAGCGACAGTCGCAACTGCGTTCATCCCGCCGCACGCTCCAGCGCGAGCTGCATGCGCTTGATCCGATCTGACAGCTTCTCGCTCGACACCTTGTTCCGCGTGCGATCCACGAGCAGCGGAAA
>JBDTXZ010000098.1:0-8366 GCA_040005935.1 bacterium
CACGTTGTCATCCCGCACGAACAACCGTTCGTGTCGGGATCCACGATACGCCGCGCGCGGCCGGTTCACAGCGCCGCGATGGTAGATCCCGATACGCACTACGCGCATGCGGGATGACAGGGCTGACCAGTTGAAGCCACCGGTCCCTGGATTCGTTCAGGACGAATGGGTCACTTCACGACTCCACCCCACGCGCCGCCGAGTGCCTTGTAAAGCGCAAGGAACGCCGTTACCGCGTCGGTTTCTCCCTGGGCAAGCCGATCCTGCGCATCGAGCCGCGTGCGCTGCGCATCGAGCACCTCCAAAAAGTCGGACTCACCACCTGTAAGACGCAGCCGTGCGAGCTCCGCCCCTCGCTCACTCGAGCGAGCCGCGTCGCGAAGGAACACCACGCGCGCGCGAGCACGATCGTACGCAACGATCGCATTCTCCGCCTCGGCTTGCGCACTCAAGACGATCTGGTCGTGCCGCGCGCGAGCCTCGCCGGCCTGCGCGCGCGCGGCGTCGACGCGAGTGCGCACGCGACCGATGTCGAACGCCGGCCACGAAATGACGGGACCAACCACGTAGCGCGACGCGTCCTTCTTCCCAAGCAGATCCGTTGCGCCGGCATTGTAGCCAACGCTTCCTACGACGTTCAGGCGAGGGAGATAGTCCGCACGAGCGACGTTGACGAGTGCGCCCTGCGCCTCCGTGCGACGCTCAGCGCTCCGCACGTCCGGGCGCCGGCGGATCAATTGCGCGACGGACTCGAGCCGCGGCACATCCGGCAGCGCCACCGGCGCCTCGTCGACCGCCTCGACATCGAGCGTGTCGGGCGCCGGAAGTGGCGCAATGTGCTGCGCGCCGCCGGCCAACACGCCGAGCCGATACGAGGCTGCCGCAATCCGCGCTTCGATCGCGGTCCGCGCCGCCAGCGTCGTACTCACCTGCGCACTTGCTCGCTCGCGATCGAATGCGGTCCCGCGTCCAGCCGCCAGGCGGTCGACGGTCAGTTGCAGGGTACGATGCTGGTTTGCCGCGTTCTGATTGGCGACAGCCAATTGCCGGTGCGCACCACGCAACTCGAAGTACGTGCGCGCCAACTCGGATACGAGCGACAACTGTACGTCGCGCAGATCCTCGTTTGCGGACGCGGCGATGGCATCCGTCGCCGCATAGGTGCTGCGCAGCCGGCCGAAGACGTCGACCTCCCAACTTGCGTCGAATCCGGCGTCGTAGACGTCCTGCTCGCGATTTGCCGCGGCGACACCGGGAAGCTGCGCTGCGCTGAACCGCCGGCGCGTCAGGCCGGCGTTCGCGGTGACGGCTGGTGCGAAGTCGAACGCTGCGAGTCGTCGTGCTGACCGAGCTCCGCGTACGGTCGCCTGTGCGGCGCGGACGTCGTTGTTCGCACGCAGCGCGTCGCGTGTAAGGCGTTCGAGTGTTGTATCGCCCAACTGATGCCAAAACGGGACGAGCTCGGGTTCCACTGCCTGAGTCGCGAGTGCAGACCTTTGGGCACTGAGCGATGGTGCCGCCGCGCTCAGCGCGAATGCGGCAGTGATCCCGATGATTGAAAGTTTACGCATGAGACGGCGCCTCCCGATCGCCGGTACGCGGCAGTGCGCGCGATGCTGCGTCGGCCGCTGGCGCCGATGTATCGCGCCGTTCGACAAAACTGCGAATGACCACATAGAACACTGGTGTTAGGATCAGGCCGAAAATCGTGACGCCGATCATGCCCGAGAACACCGCGACGCCCATCGCCTTTCGCATCTCAGCGCCGGCGCCCTTGGAAAGCACGAGCGGAACAACGCCCATGATGAACGCGAGCGACGTCATGAGGATCGGGCGCAAGCGGAGACGTGACGCTTCGAGCGCGGCGCTCACGCGATCTCGACCTTGCAGTTGCAACTCACGCGCAAACTCCACGATGAGAATTGCGTTCTTGCACGCGAGACCGACGAGGACGATGAGACCGATCTGGGTGAAGATGTTGTTGTCGCCCTTGGTCAACCACACGCCGCCGATGGCCGAGAGCAGGCCCATTGGAACGATGAGGATGACGACGAGCGGAAGCGACCAACTCTCGTATTGCGCCGCGAGCACCAGGAAGGCGAGCAGCACGCAGAGCGGAAAGACGAAGAGGGCCGTGTTGCCCGCGAGAATCTGCTGGTAGGTCAATTCCGTCCATTCGAAGCGGATACCGTTGGGCAGCGTTTGCTTCGCGAGCCGTTCCATCGTCGCGATGGCCGTACCCGAACTCACGCCCGGCGCGGGACCACCATTCACCTCGGCCGCCGGATACGCGTTATACCGCACGACGCGATCGGGGCCGTTCGACTGACGGACGGTCATCACCGAACCAAGAGGAACCATTTCATGCCGCGCGTTTGGTACCTCGAGTTGTCCGATGCCGTCGGCATTTGCACGGAACGGAGCGTCCGCCTGCGCCACCACGCGATACGTGCGACCGAACTTGGTGAAGTCATTTACGTATGCCGACCCGAGATAGATTTGCAGGGTCTGAAACACATCGGTGAGCGCGAGACCTTGTCGCTTTACCTTCTCCCGATCGACGTCGACCGAGAGTTGCGGCACGCTCGTCTGAAAGCCGGTGAACATGCCCGCAAGCTCGGGCGCCTGATACGCCTTGCCGAGCAACTCTTTGGTCGCCTTGTCGATTTCGGCCTCACCCAGGGAGCCGCGATCTTCGAGCACCATCTTGAAGCCACCCACGGTGCCGAGTCCCTGCACGGGCGGCGGTGGGAAGATCGCGATGAACGCATCCTGGATCGATCCAAACTCCTGATTCAATGCAGCGGCGATTGCGGGCCCGTAGCCATCCTTGCCCTCGCGATCCTTGAAGTCCTTGAGACCGAAGAACACGATGCCCGAATTGGGGCTGTTGACGAACCCGTTGATCGAGAGGCCTGGGAACGCAATCGCATTCGCGACACCCTTGTGCTTGAGACCGATCTCACCCATCCGCTTGATCACGGCCTCAGTACGATCGAGCGTTGCTGCATCGGGGAGCTGGGCGAAGGCGACGAGATAGCCCTTGTCCTGCGTTGGCACGAAGCCGGTGGGCACGCGCGCAAAGCCAACACCAGTGAGCACGATCAGCCCCGCATACAGGGCGAGTGCAATCCCGCTCTTGCGTATCACGCCGGTGACACCGCGGCCATAACTCTCGGACGCGCGCGTGAAGAAGCGATTGAACGGGCGAAAGATCCAACCAAACAGGCGCTCGATCAGTCGCGACGGCGCATCGGGTGCCGCACCGTGCTGCGTGAGCAGCAGCGCGCTCAGGGCAGGGGAGAGTGTCAGTGAATTGAACGCCGAGATCACTGTCGAGAAGGCGATCGTCATCGCGAATTGCCGGTAGAACTGTCCGGTCAATCCACTGATGAATGCGATGGGGACGAAGACGGCGCAGAGTACCATCGCGATGGCGATGATCGGCCCGCTCACTTCGTGCATTGCCTGATAGCTCGCTTCGCGGGGCGTCATGCCGAGGGCGATGTTCCGCTCGACGTTCTCGACCACCACGATGGCGTCGTCCACCACGATGCCCACCGCGAGCACCAGTCCAAAGAGCGACAGGGTGTTGATCGTAAAGCCGAAGGCCAGCATGAACGCGAGCGTTCCGACGATGGAGATCGGCACGGCGAGGAGCGGGATGACCGACGCGCGCCAGGTCTGGAGAAACAGCACGACGACGATCACGACGAGCAGCGTGGCTTCGAACAGCGTCTTGATCACTTCGCGAATCGAGTCGCGCACGAACGTCGTCGGGTCGTACACGACGGAATAGTCGACGCCTTCGGGGAAACTCTTCTTCAATTGCGCGAGCGTTGAACGCACGTCACTCGAGAGTTGCAGTGCGTTCGAGCCCGGCGCCTGAAAGATCGGAATCGCCACGGCGGACTTGTTGTCGAGCAGCGAGCGCAGCGCATACTCACCGGCTGCGAGCTCGATGCGCGCGACGTCGCGGAGACGGGTGAGCTCGCCCGACGCTCCCGTCTTGACGATGATGTCGCCAAACTCTTCTTCGTTCACCAGGCGTCCACGAGCGTTGACGCTGAGTTGGTACGCGACTTCGCCCTTCATTGGAGGCGCGCCGACGACGCCCGCCGCCACCTGCACATTCTGCTCGCGGATCGCCTGCACGACCTCTCCGGCCGAGAGCCCGCGCGCGGCAACCTTCTGCGGGTCGAGCCAGATGCGCATGGCGTAATCGCCGGCGCCGAAGATCTGCACTTGACCGACGCCCGGAATGCGCGCCAGTGCATCCTTCACTTGCAGCGTAGCGTAGTTGCGCAGGTAGGTCATGTCGTACCGCCCCGTTGGCGACACGAGATGCACGACCATTGTCAGGTCCGGCGAGCTCTTGACCGTTGTCACGCCATATTGCCGCACTTCTTCCGGCAAGCGCGGCAACGCCTGACTCACGCGATTCTGCACTTGCACCTGCGCCACATCGGGATCAGTCCCGATGCGGAACGTGACGGTTAACGTGACCACGCCGTCGGCGGTTGCCTGCGACGACATGTACAGCATGTTCTCCACGCCGTTGATCTGCTCCTCGAGCGGCGTGCTCACCGCTTCAGCAAGTGCACGTGGATTGGCGCCAGGATACATGGCCCTGACGACGATCGACGGCGGTACGACTTCGGGATACTCGCTGATGGGAAGCGCAAACATCGCGATTCCGCCGGCGAGAAAGACGATCATCGACAGCACGCCCGCGAGAATGGGGCGGTCGATGAAGAATTTTGAGAATTTCACGTGTTGGCCCTGGTGTTACTTCGCCGCCGCAAGCGCGGCGGACGTGGAGTCCTTCTGCATTGCTTCGACGGTTGGCGTCACCGTGGTGCCCGGCCTGACGCGCTGCAGGCCATTCACGACGATCTGTTCGCCCGCGGTGAGTCCTGAGGTCACGATGCGTAGGCCGTCGTTGATTCGCCCGAGTTGGACGACGCGATACTCGAGCGTCTTATCCGCCTTGAGCACAAGCACGAACTTGCGGTCCTGGTCGGTGCCGATTGCACCATCGCGGACGAGCACCACGGGGTGCTGCGTGCCGCTCATCAGCCTGACGCGAGCAAACAATCCCGGCGCAAAGTTGCGCGCGGAATTCGAGAACACGGCGCGCGCACGGATGGTCCCGGTTCTGGGATCGAGCTGGTTGTCGACGAAGTCGAGCCGCCCGGTGTGCGTGAAGCCCGCGTCGTCGGCCAGCGCCATCCGCACGGAGAACTGGCCATTGCGCAAGTTCTGCCGCCTGTCGCTGCGGCCCTGCACGCCATACTTGAGGAACGCGCGCTCGTCGGCGTCGAAGTAGACGTAGATCGAATCGAGGGACACGATGGTCGTCAGCAACGTTGCCGCTGGTGGCCCCGCCACGACCAGATTGCCTTCCGTGACATCCGCTCGGCTGATCCGACCCGAGATGGGCGCGCGCACTTCGGTGAACTCCAGATTCAGCGCAGCTGTTTCGACCTGCGCCTCTGCACCACGGATCGCCGCGGCGACTTCACGCTCGGTATTCACGCGCACGTCGAACTCCTCGCGCGAGATCGCCTGTTTGTCGACGAGCATGCGCGAGCGTTCGACTTCGCTGTGCGCCAACTGGGCGCGGGATTTTACCCGAAGTAATTCGGCGCGGGCACGATCGAGCTCTGCGCGGTACGGACGCGGATCGATGGTGAACAGGACATCGCCGCGATGCACTTCGGTTCCTTCGCGAAACGCGACGCGCTGGAGGAGCCCCGCGACGCGCGGACGGACTTCAACGACGTCGACGGCTTCTAGGCGACCGGTGAATTCGTCAAATTCGTCGATGCGCAGTTCGATCGCCTTCGCGACCGTGACCTGCGGCGGGGTGGCGGCCGGCGGCGCCGCTTGTGCAGCGCAGCCGGCCAGGATGGCGGTGAAGGCGAGTGCCGCCAGGGAGTGCTTGATCGGTGTCATGGTTCGCAACCAGAAAGTGTGACGTCGCCGGTTCCCACACCCACTGCGTCGTGATCGGGTGAACGAGCGACTTGCTGTTTTCATTCTTAGGTGCGAACTTAGAAGTAGTTATAGTCCCTTCAAGTAGACAGTTTTTTCTGCTGTAGGCAGTTTTTTCTAACGTAGTACGCAAATACGTACTACCAATCGACCAGTGAGCAGACCATGCGCATGAGCAAGAAGAAGGAAGGCGAATGGAAGTGCGACCCGTCGTATTCCTGCGCGGTGGAAGTCACGCTCAGCGTGATTGGCGGAAAGTGGAAGTTGTTGATTATTGGGCAGTTACAGCGAGGCGTCTCGCGATTCGGACAACTGAAGCGCGCGATACCGGGCGTTACGCAGACCATGTTGACGCAGCAACTTCGCGAACTCGAGGAAGACGGCGTAGTGAGTCGCACGATCTTTCCGGAGATTCCACCGCGCGTCGAGTACGCCATCACCGATTTCGGGAAGACGCTCGACTGCGTGCTCGCCGTCATGGGTCAGTGGGGCGAGCGCTATCACGAGATGGTGCGGGAGAAGAAGCGCCTCGCGCGCGGCCTCGAGGCCACACTGGACGGCGAGTCCACCCTTGCGGTCGTGGATCTTGCTGGCGCGTAGCGCGGTATTCGACACGATAGGGTGCGAGCGCTACGTTTCGCGCTCTTGCCACCCCAACGAGAGCTACTTGCGATGAGATTCCTGCGTTACTCCGTTCTTTTGGCCGGCGCGGCCACGATGCTCGGTGCACCTGCTCGTGCGCAGCAACCCGCGGCAGGGCCAAAGCCAGCCGATACAGAGGCGTGGTCGCCCGTACCGCGCGTCGTCACGGCAGGTGCGACTGATCGGGACGCACCTTCGGACGCGATTCGTCTGTTTGACGGGCGAAATCTCGATGAATGGGTGAACACGAAGGACAAGTCGGCGGCTGGCTGGACTGTCGCCGACGGCATCTTCACCGTGAACAAACCGGTGGGCAACATCGAGACGAAGCGTCGCTTCAAGAATTACCAACTCCACATCGAGTGGCGCATTCCCAGCAACATTACGGGCACCGATCAGGGTCGTGGCAACAGCGGCGTATTCCTCGCGTCGACCGGCGCCGGCGACGGCGGGTACGAGTTGCAGATCCTCGATTCCTACATGAACACGACGTACGTCAACGGTCAGGCGGGAAGCATCTACAAGCAGGCGATTCCTCTTGTGAATGCGAGCCGGAAGCCCGGCGAGTGGCAGTCGTACGATGTGATCTGGACCGCTCCCACATTTGGAGCGGACGGCGCCGTAAAGACGCCAGCGTACGTCACGGTGCTGCACAACGGCGTGCTGGTCCAGGGCAACTTTGCGCTGAAGGGAGAGACGCTGTACATCGGCGCGCCAACGTATGCACCCTATGAGTCTGCGCCAATCAAGCTGCAGGCGCACGGCGACAAGAGCGAACCGATCAGCTTTCGCAATATCTGGGTCAGGGAACTCTAGGACAGTTGGTGTTTGAGCTGGCCACGCGAGGAAACATCCACGCGTGGCGGACGTACCAAGTGAACTCAGACACTCGCGATCCCTCAGCCCATTCGCACCCATGCGCGTTCATTCGTTCGGCCAGATCTCTCGTTTCGCGTGCATCGTCGCGGCGGCGTGCGTGCTCGTCGTGTTGCCGGCGGTCGCGCAGGACGCCGGAAGCAAGGCGCACGGCACCACTATCTCGATGGGCTCGGCCGGCGATTCCACCGCGCACGTGGTGTCGCGCCTGCCGCTCAAGAGCGCAGCATTTTCCATCGTGAGCGAGGACGGCCGTTCAGCGCTCCTGCTCATGGACACGACGATCGTGGCGCAGCTGACCGATCGCGGACTGTCGGCGTTGCATCAATCGGCTGACAGCGCAGCGAAGAGTGACAAGGTCGAGAACGTGTTTGCCCGCATGGTGGCGGGCGCGGTGATGGGAGCACTCAAGCCGATGTTGGACCACGGCGTCGCGTATCATCTGCGCGACCTTGGGTCTGCGCAGTACGAATCCGGTCGTCTCATGCTGCGCAACAAGGCTGGTAAGGAAGTGTTCGGAAAGATGAGCATCAACGGAAAGGATGTGATGGAGAGCTTCTCGCCTCAGGATGCGCGAGAGTTTGCGCGTCGAGCCAAGGCCGCCAGCGTGAAGCTCCTGTCATCCTGAGCGAGCGGAGCGAGGCGAAGGATCTGCACACGAGTGAGGCGCCAGATCGTCCCAGCCTGGATCAGTGCGCTCGATCAACTCACTCTTCTTCCGCCGCACCCAGCGCTTCAGTTGTTTTTCGCGGGCGATGGCTGCGTTCACATCGTGCGTCGTTTCGACATACACGAGGCGCGAGATCTGGTATCGCGCCGTAAGGGCGTGAGACGCCTCGCGGTGCCAGTGC
>JBDTXZ010000099.1:0-8312 GCA_040005935.1 bacterium
CGCATGATGCCAATGAAGTGCTTCACCGGATTGAGCTGGGCGAGCATCTGCGCCCAATCGGGCATCGACCGAACGGGCGTGAATAGGCCACTCATCAGCAGGTAGATCATGATGATGAAGAAGGTGACGAACATCGCCTGCTGCTGCGTGCTCACCAGCGTCGATACGAAGAGCCCGATGCCGAGCGCCGCGATCAGGTAGATGGCTGCGGCGCCAAAGACCAACGGGATGCTTCCGCGCATGGGCACATGAAAGACGAAGCGCGCCACGAGCAACCCCAACGACAGCTCGGCCAACGCCAACAGCCAGAGCGGAATGAGCTTCGCCGCGATGAACGTTCCCTGCGACAGCGGGGTCACGCTGAGCTGATCCAGCGTACCAATCTCCTTTTCACGCACAATGTTCATTGCGGTGAGCAGTGTGCCGACGACGGTCACCAACTGAACGAGAATCCCGGGCACCATGTAGTCCCGATAGTCGAGCTCCGGATTGTACCATCCGCGCGTTCGCACATCGAGCGCAGGGGCCGCCGAAACGGCTGGCGTTAGCGATGCGCCCAACTCACCCGCATACGACGCGATGATCTCCGACGCATACGACCGCGTCACGCCGGCCGCAGCGCCATCCTCCGCGTTGAGGACAAGCTGCACGTGAGCCGCACGCGACCGAACGATGTCGCGCTCGAAGTCCGCCGGAATACTCACGATCATCCCGACTCGGCGCGCCAGCATCGCGTCGTCCGCGAGATCCATGGACGGTGAGGCATCGACGACAACGAACCGCCGCGACGCCCGCAGGCGATCCACCAGGCCGCGGGACGCCGCACTGTGATCGCGATCGACGACGTACACGTGGGCGCTCTTCACCTCGAATGTCGCCGCGTTTGACAAGATGAGCAGCTGCACGATGGGCGCGACGAACATCAATCCCACCATGAGCCGATCGCGAAAGATCTGAAGAAATTCCTTTCGCAGCAGGAAGAGCAGAGTGCGCATGGCTCAGGCAAGCCTCGGCTTGAAGCTTCGCACCGCCGCAATCATGAGCACCGCTGCCATCGCGCACAGCACCAGCGTCTCGCGCCACAGGTAAGGCAGGCCAACTCCCTTGAGCATGATTCCGCGCGCCACAACGATAAACCACCGCGCGGGCACGATGTTCGTGATCGGCGCGAGCCACGCCGGCATACTCGCAATCGGAAAGATCATCCCAGAGAGCAACGTGCTCGGCAGCATCGTTCCGATCATTGCCGCGAGCATCGCAGTGCGCTGTGTAGACGTGCGCGCCGCGATCAACACGCCAAGTGCAAGCGAGACGATCGCATACAGGACACTCTCCGCGAGCAGCAACAACACGCTTCCCTTGAACGGCACGTGAAAGACGAGCCACGCCGCGAGCAACGCCGTGATCACGTTCGCGAATGCGAGGCCAAGGTACGGCAACACCTTGCCGACGATGATCTGCCATGGACGCAGCGGCGACACCAGCAACACCTCCAGGGTTCCGCGCTCCTTCTCGCGCGACAGCGAGATGGCCGTCATCAGCGCAGACACCAGCGTAAGCACCAGCGCGATCAATCCGGGCACAAAGAGGTTCACGCTCTCGAGTGTTGGGTTGAATCGCATGCGCGTATCCGTCACGAGCTTCACGGGGCGCGGACACGCCGGCCCATCACTGCGTACAGAACGACACACCGCTGAACGCTCCGCCTCGTACTGCGAAATCACGGCGCGCGAGTAGTTCTGCATCACCGTGCCAGTGTTGGGATCCGACGCGTCCACAGTGAGGAATAGCCGAGCGGGCTCGGTGCGCGACGCGAGGCGAGTCGCGAAGCCGGGCTCGAAGACAAGCGCGACGTCGGCCTCACCGCGCTGGAACAACGGCTCGATCGAGCTCGGGCTCCTGCTGAGCGACACAATGCGAAAGCGACGAGAGCCAAGAAACCGATTCCGCAGCGCCGTCGTTGCGTAGTCCGGGCTCGGGTCGACAATGGCGAGCCTGATGTCGCGCACGTCGCTGCGCAACGCAAAACCAAACAGCACCACTTGCACGAGCGGCATCAGCAGGAGAATCGTCAACGTTTGACGATCACGCATGATGTGCCGAAGCTCCTTGATCATGAACGCTCGCAGTGCGCCGCCTTTCATTCGCTCGCCTTCGCGCCGCGTGCGAGCCGCACGAATACATCCTCGACCGTCGCGACCTTGTACTGCGCCTTCAGCTCCGCAGGCGTGCCGAGTGTCGCGATCTTTCCGTCGACCATGATGGACACTCGATCGCAATACTCTGCCTCATCCATGTAGTGCGTCGTGACGAACACCGTCGTCCCGCGCGACGCGGCAGCGTAAATGAGTTCCCAGAACTGCCGGCGCGTTAACGGATCGACGCCACCTGTCGGCTCGTCCAAAAAGACAATCTTGGGCTCGTGCAACAGCGCAACGGAGAAGGCGAGCTTCTGCTTCCAGCCGAGCGGCAATTTGGAAACGAGATCGCCGGCGCTGCCTGAGAGCCCGAGCGACTCGAGCAACGTCGCCGTACGATCGCGAATCTGGTCGTCGGACAATCCATAGATGCCGCCATAGAGCTGAATGTTTTCGCGCACGGTGAGATCGTCGTACAGCGAGAAGCGCTGGCTCATGTATCCAATGCTGCGGCGGATCTGTGCGCGCTGCGTCTTTACATCAAAACCTGCGACGTGCGCGTCCCCATCACTCGGCGCCAACAACCCGATGAGCATCTTGATCGCCGTCGTTTTCCCCGCTCCATTCGCGCCAAGGAAGCCGAATACTTCTCCGGCGCCGACGTCGAAGGTGATGTGATCGACAGCGACGAACGAACCAAAGCGCCGCGTGAGGCCATTTACGGAGATCGCCTGGGCCTTTGCAGTCACGCGGCGGAACCCATGAGCGCCATGAAGCTGTCTTCGATGCCGGCAGCAATTGGCTCGACGCGCGCGTCGGCGTGGCCATTCGCGTGCAGGTAGGCAGTCAACTCAGCGACGCTGTCGTCCTGAGCGGAGCGAAGGACCTGCACTTGCTTTTGCGCCGTAAAGTGAAGCGAGTCACCGAAAAGACAGACGGACGCCGCCTCTGGATAGGCGCGGAGAATCTTCAGCAGACCGTACCGATCCGCGCCATACACCGCGAACAACGGACGCTCGAAGCCAGAACCAATCGCGGCCGGTGCATCGATCTCGAGAATGCGGCCGCCATGAACCAGCGCTACGCGATCGCAGCGCATTGCCTCATCCATGTATGGTGTCGACACAACGATCGTGAGGCCGGATGCCTTCAATGTCGCGAGCTGATCCCAGAATTCGCGCCGAGATACCGCGTCAACGCCCGTTGTGGGTTCGTCGAGCAGGAGAATCTCCGGGCGGTGCACCAGCGCGCACGACAGCGCGAGCTTCTGCTTCATGCCGCCGGACAACGCATCGGCGCGTCGATCGCGAAACTGTTCAAGCTGTTTGTAGACCGGCGCAATCAGCTCATAGCCCTCTTCAACGGTCGTCCCAAACACCGCCGCAAAGAACTCGAGGTTCTCGGCAACACTCAAGTCGGGATACAGCGAGAACCCGCCAGGCATGTAGCCAACGCGTGACCTGATATCCCACAGGTCGCGCGCGACGTCAAAGCCGAGCACCGTCGCGCTGCCAGCATCGGGCAACACGAGCGTGGTGAGAATGCGAAAGAGGGTGGACTTGCCAGCGCCATCGGGACCGACCAACCCGAACAACTCGCCCTGAGCCACGTCAAACGTCAACTCGTCGAGCGCGACGACCTTGTCGAAGCGCTTCGTGAGTGCACGTACCTCGACGGCGTTACTCACGCGCCTTTGGGTGCGATGGCCGGTGTTGCACCAAGCGACAGATCGGCGGGCATGCCGATTTTCAGCGCGCCATGTGGGTTCGCGACATTCAGCTTCACCGCGTAGACGAGATCCGTTCGCTCATCACGCGTCTGCACCGGCGTTGGCGTAAACTCGGCCTTCGATGCCACCCACGTCACGATACCGACAGCTGTTAGCAGCGTACCATCGCCCTGGTCGACGCGTACCTGCACGCGCTGTCCAAGCTTCACGGACGAGAGTTGCTTCTCACCCACATACACGCGCAAAACGAGCGTGTCGAGATTCGCGACGCGGTACAGCGGTTGGCCGGCTTGCACCACTTCGCCTGCCTTGACGTACGTGGCGAGAACGGTACCCGCCGCCGGATTGTCGATCTGGCTTTTGCTGATGCGATCGCCGATTTGCGCCACCCTCGCCGTGCTCGACAACACTTCCTTCGCGACGCTTTGTCGTTGCGCCTGCGCCGCTCGGATCTGTGCGACAAGCGTACGATAGTCGCGCTCCGCCTGATCCATCTGCTGCGCTGTTGCCGCCTTCTGCTCGAACAGGCGTCTCGTGCGATCGAGCGTGCTGCGAACCACCGAGAGCTGCGCCTCATACACGCCAACTTGTCCGCCCGCAGCAACGACGCGCGCTTCTGTCGCCTCACGTTGCGCCACTGTCTGTGCGCGCTCGAGGTCGAGTTGCGTCGTATCGACGACGCCAACGATCGCACCGGTTGCGAGCTTGACGCCCTCAGACGGCGTAAACCACGTGAGCTGTCCGCTCGCCTCTGACGACACGATCACTTCATTCGCTTCGAAGTTGCCGTATGCGTCGGGTTCAACCTTCTTCGAGCACGCCGATGCCACGACAGACACCAGCATCAACACGCAGCTCATTCGGCGATGTGAACGCATTACTTGACCTCGACGCCAAGCGTCGTGAGAAACCGAGCGCGAGCCTGGGCAAGCTCCACGCGATGAAGGGCACGAGTGATCCGCGCACTGAGAACGTCCGTCTGCTTGTCCACGTACTCCGCGGACGTCACCACCGCTTCGCCGAACCGCGCGCTCGTCTCCGCCGCGATGCGCTCACGGAGCGACACGATGTCGTCGTCGCTCGAGACCACAGCGTCGAGCCGGTCAATCGTCGCGAGATCCTGCGCGACGCCGCGCCGCAACGATTCCGTGAATTGCTGCTCGTCAGCAGAGACGATCTGTCGCTGCAGCGAAAGCACTTCGCGATCGCGAGCCGTCGTGCCCCAATTCCATGGCGTCCACTGGAGCTGCACACCGGCGAGCCAGTATCCGTCGAACGTGTCGCTCAGCGGGTTGAGTCCCGGCCTGCCATACCCCGCGCGGCCAAACGCCGATACCTTCGGCTTGTCCTGCGACGCACGCACGTCGTCCTGCCGCTGAAGCACGTCGCGCGCACGCGCAAACTGCTCATACTCGGGACGCGTGCGCAGACTCGGCAACTCGGTACGCACACGCGCAACTTCGGCGCCCAATTCGGGAGTTTCAAGCACGGTGAGTGTATCGAGGGGCGTGCCCGTGAGATCGGCCAGCACTTCGAGTGACGCGCGACGCAGTGCGATCAACTCCGCGACCGACTGGCGGCGTCGCAACAACTCGGCGCGTATCGCCAACTCTTCGCTCGCGAGCGCGGAGCCTTCGCGCACGCGTGTTTCCGCCACGTGCAACTGCGCCTCGAGATCAGTGATCGTCGTCGCCAACTCGGCAAGCTGCGACTGCGCGCGCAACGACGCGAAGTAGAGGTCGTTCACGTTCTGACGCACCCCGAACAGCGTCGCGCGCAACCGCGCCTGCGACTCGGCCACCTGCGCGTCCTCGACGGCGCGACGTGGTGCGCGCGTCGCGTCAAACAGACGCTGCTGCGCGACGAGTTTGGCGTCGTACGTATCGTGAGCCGGGGTCGGCAAGGTCACGCCCGGTAGCACAAGAGGCACTCGCGCGACGTCCGACTGATACTGCGCCTGCGACTCCACGGACAACGATGGCCGCAGCTCGGCGTCGAAATTCCTTTGTCGAAGCCGAGCTTGCGCGGACAACAGCTCGAGCGCTCGGGCGCGCGGATCGCGCTGGAGTGCGCTCGTGTGGAGTGTGCCCAGTCGCACGGTGTCTTGCGACGGCGCTTGCGCGCTCGCGAGTGGGAGCGGCAGCAGCGCCATCGCAAGTGTCAGTCGGAGTATCATGACCGGAGTGCGTTGCGGAAGAACGCGGGGAGCTCTGTTTTCCGCTGCTCGATGAAACGTGCGAAAGCGTCATCGTCCATGCCGAACGCGATGCGCAGCATTGGCCGAGCGGCGAACGGGAAGATGCACAGCGAGATCAGGTTGACGGCGAACTGCTCTGGCGCGATTGGACGCATGGTGCCTGCGGCCACGCGTTCGTCGATCTGTGCGCCGAGTTTTTGAAGGAGCGGAGGGAGGACGCCAACTGGAGTCGCGCCGATTGCCTTGGCAATGAGTTCTTCGACCCGCCCCGGATTGTGGTGGAGCTCGGAGAGCAGGTAGCCGGGGAGGAACGGACTGCGCATGAGGTTGTCGAGATAGACGGCGACCAAGCGGTCGATCTTTTCTTCCAGGGAAATGTCGGCGCCGAGTGTTTGTGTGAGCGCGGGGAAGATTTGGCCTGCGATCTGTTCGAACACCGCGCCGGCGAGTCGCTCCTTTGATCGGAAGTAGTAGTGGAGCAGGGCTTGGTTGACGCCGGCAGCCTTGGCGATTTCCGCCATCCGTGCGCCCGAAGTTCCTCGGCGGATGAATACGGAGCGCGCGGCGTCGAGGATCTTCTGCTCAGTTTCGCGGTCCTTGGGGTCTTTTGGCTCCTTGGGTCGCGGGTCGGCGTCGTTTATCATACGCTTTAACTAACTGGTTAATGCAATTATTGCAAGCTCCTGCTTCGACCGGAGCTTGTCACCCTGAGCGAGCGTAGCGAGTCGATTGCTCGCACCTGCAGTCGCGCAATCCCTGCATCCCGAGCGTAGCGACTGGAGGCCTGCCTAGTCCGAATGCTGTGCAGTTAGGGTGCGAACGGATGTCATCCCGCAGACGCGAGCGCAGCGAGTGCGTGTCGGGATCTTCTGTCCACGCGCGACGAACGCCACGGAGCAAGGACAGTAGATCCCGACACGCGCTTCGCTCCTGCGGGATGACAACCTTATCTGAACAGCATTGTGCCGAGTCCCTCCCCAAGCGACGTCATGCGCGTACCATTCGCGCGTGGAAAACATCACGCACTCACTCGTCGGCGCGACATTGGCCGAAATCGCATTGCCCGCGACCGCGACAACCGCGCAACGCCGAATCTTCTTCACCGCCGGAATCATCGCGGCCAACCTCCCGGACGCCGACCTGTTCTACGCGCGGATCACCACACCACCGCTGGGCTACCTCCTCCACCATCGCGGCCACACGCACACGATTGGCGGCCTCGTGGCGCAGGCACTTCTCATCGGCCTGATCGCCTTGCTTCCTCCTCTCCGAAGGCGCATTGGACGTGGTGCCATGCGGTTCGGCCTCCTGACCGCTGCCGCGCTGCTGAGTCACCTGGTGCTCGACTCATGGAACAGCTACGGCGTGCATCCATTCTGGCCCTTCGACAACCGGTGGGTTTACGGCGACGCCATCTACATCGCCGAACCGTGGCTCTGGATTCTGCTCGGCGTCGCCGCGGTGATGAATGCGCGTAGCCTCCGCCCTCGCGTGATGATCGCCACGTTACTCGGGTTGCTGGTCATCGCCGTTACCTGGTTCAAGTTCATCAGCTTCATCGCGTTCGCGTCTCTCACATTGTTCGCAGTGTCCATGGCGCTCATGATGACGAACCTCCCGCGGCGCGCGCGTGCAATGGCAGCGCTGGCGTCGGCCGTTGTTTTCGTCGTCGCGATGTTCGGTCTACGTCATGTTGTCGGGCAGCGTGCGATCGCATCGATCGCTCGCGCACCAGGCGCTCAGGTCGTCGACATGGTGCTCAGTCCGGAGCCCGCAAATCCGCTGTGCTGGAGCGCATTGAGCGTCGTGAAGGACGAGCGCGCCGGCGAATACGTGATGACGCGCGGGTCCGTTGCGCTCGTGGATGTGGCCCGATGCGGCGCTGCAAGCCATGGTCGCGTCGTCTGGGAAGAACCCGTCCGGCAGTCGCTCGTAAACCTGCGCCGCACCGTGCGCGACGATTGCCGCGTGCGCGCGTGGATGCAGTTCGGTCGCGCGCCAGCGATGGCCAATGCGCAAATCACCGATTTGCGATTCGGCGCACTGGGTCGCACCAACTTTACGACGATGCTTCCACCCGCACCAAATGATGCGTGCCCTCAGCATCTTACGGCGTGGGCATTCCCCCGGGCGGATCTACTCGAGTAACCTCTAAACTGCAAAGTTCTTTTGTCGTCCTGAGCGCAGCGAAGGACCGGTGGTTTCAACTGGTCAGCCTGTCATCCCGCACGCGCGAAGCGCGTGTCGG
>JBDTXZ010000100.1:0-8215 GCA_040005935.1 bacterium
CGGCGTTTTAAAGGCGCAACAGCGTGTGCGGATCCTTCGACTCGCTGCGCTCGCTCAGGATGACAAAGGCTACGACGCATCGGCATCCACGAGCGGGAGTTGGTGCATTCGCATAGCGTGCTGCAGCAGCACCGTCGCCGCGAGGGCATCGACGTCCGCCTTACGGCCACGTGTACTGCCGCCCATGTCACGCACGGCGCGGAGTGCGACCGCAGTCGTGAAACGTTCGTCGAGCAACGCGACAGGAAGACTCGTACGACGGGCAAGCTCCGCCGCCACCCGACGACACTCGAGCGAGCGAGGCGTATCCTCGCCCTCACCATCAAGCGGAAGCCCCATAACGATTCCAATCGCTTCGAGCGCGGTCGCACGTCGCATGAGTTCGGCGACGGGCGCGCGCTTTCCCACGCGGCGCTCGATGGCGCCGGCAGGCGAGGCGATGGTACCAGTGGGATCACTGATGGCGAGCCCAATGCGCCGCTCGCCCCAATCGATCGCCATCCATCGGCCACGCATGGAGGGCATCATCGTGGCGGCCGTCAGCCTTCCCTCATCTGCACGAAGAACTCCTTGTTGTTCTTCGAGCGTGACATCTGCTTGAGCAGGAACTCGATGGCTTCGGCCTCGGGCATGTCGGCGAGAAAGGTGCGGAGCAGGGTGACGCGGTTGAGCTCCTCCGGCGTGAACAACAGCTCTTCCTTGCGCGTGCCGGAGCGATTGATGTCGATGGCGGGATAGATGCGGCGCTCCGCGATCTCGCGCGCCAGGATGAGCTCCATGTTGCCGGTGCCCTTGAACTCCTCGAAGATCATTTCGTCGGCTCGCGATCCAGTCTCGATGAGGGCGGTGGCAATGATCGTGAGCGACCCGCCGTCGGCCACGTTGCGCGCCGCACCGAAGAACTTTTTCGGTTTCTCCATGGCTTTCGCGTCGAGACCGCCCGACATGATCTTGCCGCCACTGGGAATGACGGCATTGTGGGCGCGCGCGAGGCGCGTGATGGAGTCGAGAAGAATGACGACGTCCTTGCCGGATTCGACGAGACGCTTTGCCTTCTCGATCACCATCTCCGCAACCTGAACGTGGCGCGTTGGCTCCTCGTCGAAGGTCGAGCTGATGACCTCGCCCTTGACGACTTTCTGCATGTCGGTGACTTCTTCGGGCCGCTCATCAATCAACAACACAATGAGCGTGACCTCCGGATAATTTTCGGCAATCGCATTCGCAAGTTTCTGCAATAGAATGGTTTTGCCGGCGCGAGGAGGTGCCACGATGAGGCCGCGCTGACCCTTGCCGATGGGCGCGACGAGATCCATCACGCGCATGCTGAGATCGCCCGAGAGTGTCTCGAGACGAAGGCGACCGTCGGGGTAACGCGGACGAAGGTGTTCGAATTCGATGCGAGTCTTGGCGGCGTCCGGCTCTCCGCCATTGACAGATTCCACCTTGAGGAGGGCGAGATACCGTTCCCACTCCTTGGGCGGACGAACCTGGCCGCTGACCGTGTCGCCGGTGCGCAGGTCGAAGCGCTTGATCTGCGAGGGCGACACATAGATGTCGTCCGGGCTGTAGAGGTAGTTCCAATCCTGGCTGCGGAGGAAGCCGTACCCTTCGGGCAGGACTTCGAGCACGCCCTCGCCGACCAACGTCTCGCCTTGTTCGAGCAGCTTCTGCTCGGTGCGAAAGATCAGGGTTTGGCGATCGAGTGCCTGATGAGCGGGTAGCTCGAGCGTGTCGGCAAGCTCGTGCAACTCGGGCATCGATTTCCGCTTGAGCTCAACGATGTTCACAGTGCGGTCGTGCGCGGAGAGGGGGCGCGACGATCAGCGAGCACGCACAACGTGAGCGGCGGGGCGATCGGCGATCTGCAGCGGGAATCAGGCCACATCGAGGGGATCGATGGGCATGCAACGGTTGGTCCCCTGCGGGATGGGAAACTAGGAGTGGCAAGCAAGAGGGTCAAGGGCGCATCCGGCAGTCAAAATACGATGTATCGAAGCGGGTGCGACTTGATGTCTGCAAAAAGGAGAGACATTTGACGCTGTGCTTCGGTAAGAGAATTCGTGATCGCGCTATCGTGCATCGCACGCCCGGCGGTGCCGCGAGACTGTTCCAACTGGGAGCGTACGAGCGAGAGCTCATCCCGGATATAACCCACTTCACCTACTAACGTGCTGTCCTTCCGATAGCGGCCAAATGATGTGTGCGGGGATGCGATGAGCGTGCGGAGGGAGTCGGTGCGCGCCAGCACGATGTTGGCGCGCTCGGTCAGGCCGCCCTGCATGAAGCGTCCGACTGATCCACCACCGTTGAGCCGAGCCCCAAGTTGCGTCGCGAGGGCGCGAGTGCGGGCCATCTCTCCTGCGCCGGTACCGCCCGGACCGTTCATGAACGCCCCGATCGTTCCCTTCGTGGTTTGCAGCTGGGTGGCCAGCACCTTCACGTTGTTGATGATGACGGGAAACTCCCTCGACGCGACGCTGAACTCCGCGGTCGCCCCCTCTGCATCGACCTGTGGGTGCGTGCTGACGCTGTCGCCCGGTTGAATCATTGCTGCCTTGACCGAGCCGGGTGAGAGGTAGACAACCGGCGGACCGATGACCGATCCACCAGGCCTGATTTGCGCAACGGCATCGCGGTGAATCGCTACGCGATGCTTTGCGAGGACCAGCATCCGGATTTCGAGTCGTGCGGCGGTGTCCGCGGCCGGCGACAGAAAAACGATGTCCGTGACCTTGCCAATTTTTTGCCCACTGAGCCACACCTCGGACCCAACCAGAAGTCCGCGGGCTTCACTGACGTGCGCGATCAGCGGCATCGTTTCGCCGTGAAGATTTCCCAGCCGCGAGAACTTGAGGGTAGCCGCGGCGACGAGGACGATCACGAGGACGGCTATTGCACCGCCGCGGACGTCAGACCAGGAGAGCCTACGCGCCATCAGGGCGAGAGGATTGAGACGGGAGGGAGCAATCGGTAAAGGCGGGGATTCGACTCTATTGCGGGCAAGTGCCGGACCATCAAGGCAAGCTTCGACGTCGATCAGGCCCAACACGATGTCGGCAGCAGACTTAGGCTAGGAGCGCGCCAGCGCCTCCGCTGCGATCGCGGTGGCAACGGCCGAATCGCCCTCAATGGCGAGCATGGGGAATTTGCCGGCCGACTTTTCGAGGAGGAACCCGTCGGTCCAGACGTCAAGCGCCACGACGTCCGAGAGGCGAATAGCCGCCTGTTTCCGTGGCCCATCGAAGATGATGCGCTTGTTCGTGATGTAGAGTGTGCCCCGATCGATCTCGACAGACTCATCTCCGTCGACGCGGGCCGTGGGATGACTATCCATGCTGTACGAACTGCCTTTGTTGATGCGAATTGACGGCGCATTTCGCCGGGCCGGGCTGATGGTGTCGCCCTCCGGTGCCTCGAGCCAGCGCGCGGGTGAAGAGAAGTGGCAGATCTCTCCCTTGAGCAGCTTGATGCGGACGGCGATCGCGGGGAGTTCCCCGTGTTGAATTTGCCAGAGCAGCGCGAAATGCTCGAAATGCGCCTGGGTGGTGATGCCGAAATCAATGCGCGTGCCGAACTTCTCGGCCATCGCGCGCATCGCGCTGGCTTCCTGCTGCGTCAGCAGGCGCTGCTGGTGTCCCGGCTGCCCCAGGACGCGTCGTAGCAGCGCGTGTGCTTCCTGCCGGTGCAGCATGCCCCGCCGATCGGCACTCAGGCGAAGGTGAGACACAAGCGAATCGAGCCGGTCGCGTTCGTCGGGCGTGAGGTCTTCTTCGTCGAGCGCCTGCGCGAGTGCTGCACCGTAGATCGTCTCGGCCACTTGACGGTGCGCTTCGCTGATATCACGCGGCAGAAGTCCGAGCGTTGCCTGAAGGAGCCGCAGTTGACCGGCTTCCGTGTCAGATATGGCTTGATCGTCCGCGAAGGCGGCCATCGCCTTTGCGAATAGTGCGATACAAATGCGACGGGCTTCGTCGCCGTCGACGCTATGTGACTGCAGGACAGCCACGACGGCGTCGCGAGTGGGCGATGGCCAAGACTCCGCGAGCAAGCGTTCGAGTGCAGCGGCCGCACCTGCTGCGTCCGGACGGCGAAAGAGCCGCGCGAAGCGAGAGGGCGGAGGCGCGTGTGCCGTGCGCGAATACGGTGAGGTCGACATCAGCGCTTCTACTGCCTTGGCTGTCGAGCCATGCGACGAAGCCCCAGCGATCCAATGAATCGAGGGGCTCCTGGTGCTGTCGATGCGCGCGGCGGGAGTCGAACCCACGACCTCTTCCTTCGGAGGGAAGCGCTCTATCCAGCTGAGCTACGCACGCATTCGGGCGATCGTCCGCCCATCGCGCTACCCCGCGACTGGCTCAAATTAACCGGCGGCAGAGGCAGTTACAAGCAACGCGCTATTTGTCGCGCGTCCATAGCACGAGAGTCCCGCAGGCGGAGCCGGTGCCGCCAATTTCCGCGGGTGTGGTCGCGCCGCCTTTGTAGAACTCGATGCCCTGTAGCGTGGTGAGGTCGAATTCGTTCAAGTTCGGCGCGGGAGATTGTCCTGCACCGGTGCTCGGCGCAAAGATCCGATGTCCATCGAGGTAGACGGCCGCCCAACATCCGCGCGGGCTCTGAGGGTCGAAGGGGTCTGCGCGTGGGAGAGTTCCGATCGTCGCAACCCCTCGGCTGGCGCCAAGATACAGGGCCCCTGCGCGACTGCCCTGCCTGATGTTTATGCCGCTGGTCCTTGCCTGGAGGAGCGTTGCGAGCGACTTGCCGTTTGCGGACTTGGCAATTTCCTCGGCATCGATAAAGGTGCCGAAGGCTGTTTTTCGCCGCTCTTCGAACTGAGCCATTTTCGGCGAGCGATGGACCTCTGCCGTCGTGTGCACTTCTGGCAACTTCTGCGGAGCGGTGCCTTGCGTCATGCTCGCGGGCTCGCTGGGAAGCGTGAGCAGGAACTCCTGCTCCACAGGGACGCCGGCGTTGAACTTCATCTCGCGGACGAGCGGAGCGAATCCGACCTTCCGTACGACGAGCGTGTACGTGCCCGCGGGGATCTCTCGAATGCGCGCTTCGCCCAACCAATTTGTTTCGGCAACGCGGCCAATCTCGGTGAGCGTTACGGTCGCTCCGCCGACGCGTGTGCCCGATGAATCGCTCGTGACGACGACGGCAAGCGCCGTTGTCTGTGCGCGTGCGATGGCTGGCGGCAAGACAAGGGCAGTAAGCAGGAGAAGCGTGACGCGCATTGCTGATGGGTAACCTGGTTGCTCGGCTGGGAGAAGGAGGACAATCTTGAGACACCGCCGACGTGAGGTGAGTTGCTGGGGCGAGGGTAGGTGCAGATCCTTCGACTCGCTTCGCTCGCTCAGGATGACAACACGCTCGCTGCGGTCGCTCGGGATGACAACACGGTCGCTGCGGTCGTGGAGTTTACAACTTGCCGCCGACAGGTGTGACGAAATGAAGTGCGCCGCTAGTTGTTGAGGATAGATATGACCGACCGCGCAATCATCGATCAGGTTCTGGCTGGCGACGCCGAGGCGTTCGCGCGGCTCGTTGACGCCCACTATGACCGGTGTGCGCGGGTTGCCTTTCGTATCCTCGGCAATCGCGAGGACGCCGAGGAGGCGATCCAGGATGCGTTCCTGCGGGCGTTTCGCGGGTTGGCGAGCTACGAAGATCGCGAGCGGTTTTCTGCGTGGCTCACGCGGATTCTCGTGAACCAGTGCCGCACGGTGCTGTCGAGAGTGCAGCGGCGCGAAGCGGTGTTCAGTGACTTGGACGTCAGGGACGCTGAGCTCTTTGCGGGCGCGGACGAACGTGAGCGTGTCTGGCCGGACCTCGAGCATGCGTTGGCGCAGCTGCCTGTCGACCAGCGCGAGGCGATTGTGCTTCGGTATACGGATGATCTGACGTATGAAGAGATGTCTCGCGTGACTGGTGCCGGTGAGTCAGCGCTCAAGATGCGTGTTCAGCGCGCGTTCGCGCGGCTGCGCGTTCTCCTGCAGGAGGTTTCCAGTGTCTGAAGTGGAATTCGAGCGGCGCGTGGAGCGTGCGTTGCGCGCGCCGGTGCCGACTAACGTGGGGGCGAAGCATGCGATCATGGAGCGGGTGCGCGCCGCGGCGCGCGAGGGAGTACCCCGTCGCATGCTACCGTTGTCGATTGGCCGCACGACTCGGCATTCGATCATTGGTGTTGCGCTCGCGGCGGGGATTGGGTCGATCACGACGCTGTCGTCGTTCGCTCCCGCGTCGCGGGGCGTGAACGTGCCTGGCGTGGCGACGAGTACGGTGATTGGCGATTCGGTGGTGGACCGATTGCGCGATACGCTTCGGTTGGTGCGATTGATTTTCGATGATTCGTCGGCGAGACAGGTTGCAGTGGTGGGAGACTTCAATGGGTGGCGCGGCGATGCCACGCGTATGCAGCGTGACGAACGGACGGGTCGCTGGGCTGTGACGCTGGCGCTGCACGATGGGGAGCACCGTTACGCAATCGTGGTCGACAACACGCGGTGGGCGGGCGACTACTCGGCGCGGTCAGGTGATAGCTCCAGGCACGTGTATTCTCTCCTTCACGTCGCGCGCGCGTCTAACTGACGAAAGCAGGTGCAGGTCCTTCGCGACGCTCAGGACGACAAAGGACTGCGCTCAGGATGACAATCTAAAAAGGAAATACAGGTGCGAAACATTTCAATCGCGCCGGTGCGGCGCGCGCATGTATTGCGCGCAGCCGCGGCCGCCGCCTTGCTCATCGGCTACATCGACCTTGCCCGTGGGGGCATCACCGTGGCGCCACTGTTCATCGTCTTCGGGTACGCTGTGCTCGTCCCCGCGGTGATCCTCACATGGCGATGAAGCGCGCCAATGGGGCGACGACGCCTGCGGCGCCGTCGTATCGCATCGCGGCACTCGTCGGGCTTGCGGTTCTCGCGGTCTACGTCGCGACGCTCGCGCCGAGCACCGCGATGTGGGACGCGAGCGAGTACATCACCGCTGCGTATACGCTCGGCATACCGCATCCGCCTGGCAATCCACTGTTCGTGCTGCTGGGACGCGTGGTGTCATTGGTGCCACTTGGCTCTGTCGCCGTCCGCGTCAACTTTCTGGCGGCGATGTGCAGCGCGATGTCCGCGGCCATCTGGTTCCTCGTCGCAGAGCGCGTCCTCGTTGCGTGGTCGCCCGTGCGATGGACGCGCATCGTTGCAGCGGCGATGGCGGCACTCCTCGGCGCGTCGGCGTTCACGGTATGGAACCAGAGCGTGGTCAACGAGAAGGTCTATACCGTTTCGCTTGCCTTCTTTGCCATCGTGTCGTGGCTCACCGTGCGGTGGTGCGACGATCCGGATGGCCCCGTGGCGGACCGGCTGCTGGTGATGATCGCGTATCTCATTGGGCTTGGATACAGCAATCATCCGGCAGGCCTCCTGGTCGGTCCAGCCGTGGCGGTTGCGGTGATGGTGCGGAGACCGGCGACACTTCTTCGCTGGCGGTTGTTGTTGGCCGGGTCGCTCGCGTTCGTGCTGGGCCTTACACCGTTTGCCGTCGAGCCTATTCGCGCTGCGTGGCATCCTGTCCTCAATGAAGGAGAGCCGACAGGGTGCACTCGTGAGATCGGCTTCGCATGCACGTTTTCGAAAACGACCGCGACACGATTGATGGCGAACATCAACCGTGATCAGTATGGCAAGCCTGATCTCTCCGTGCGCCAGGCGCCGTTCACGGCGCAGGTGGGCATGTGGTGGTTGTACTTCAAATGGCAGTGGTTGCGTGACTCGCGCGGAACGCAGCCTGGTCTCCAATCCGCCTTGGCGCTCGCCTTCCTGATGCTCGGTATCCTCGGTGGCTTTACGCACTGGAAATACGAACGCGCGTCGTTCTGGTTTTTCGGGCCACTCGTCGTCACAGTCACGATTGCGCTCGTGTACTACATGAATTTCAAATACGGCGCATCACAGGCACCGGAGCTTGCCGGCGTGCCGCGCGAGGTTCGAGACCGCGACTACTTCTACCTCTGGAGTTACTCGACGTGGAGCGTATGGGCAGCACTTGGCCTGGCGGCACTGTGGCGCGCACTCGCGCAGCGTGTTCCTGCGGACGACGCGCGCCGGTGGGCGACGACTGCGCCTGTGTTGCTTCTCGGCGTGATGCCGCTGGTCGGCAATTGGCGCGATGCGTCGAGGGCGCGCGAGACGGCGACGCGAGAATGGGCGCATGATCTGTT